>NZ_QKLI01000017.1:0-68850 GCF_003224255.1 Curtobacterium sp. MCBD17_030
AGATGTGTATAAGAGACAGGCCCTGGCCCGACCCGCCGTGGCCCGACCCGCCGGACGAGGACCCGCCCGAGCCGGCCCCCTTGCCCGCCGTGATCGACGTGCCGGAGGAGGACGAGCCTCCCGAACCGGCACCGTGTCCGTGGCCGGAGGCCGTTCCGGAACGCGCGTGCCCGAGCTGCGACCGCAGGTCCGCGATCTGTGCCTTGAGCTGGGTGACCTGGTCGCTGCGGGAACCGGACTGCGCCGAGGTGCTCTGCAGCTTCCCCTCGAGCTTCCAGATCTGCTGCTGCGCGGCTGCGAGCTTCGCCTGCAGGGCGTCGACGTCGGCTGCCGGTTCCTGCTGGGTCGGGACGCCGAGCGCCCGGCTGACGGCGGTGGAGACGGGCCCGGAGGGCGAGATCCACACGGACCAGGTGATCAGTGCGAGGACGGCGACGATCGCCGCCATGCCGAGGGCGGTGCGCTTGGCGTGCTTGGTTGAGGGCGCCCACCAGGTGCCGTCGGTGCGGTCGAGATCAGACAATGAGGAACGCCTCCAGAGCGAAGACCGCGATCCCGATGCAGTACGGGATCGATGCGTACGGGTTGAGTGGGCGACGTGCGGGCTTCGCCGCGCGGTGCGGTGCACGGGCGGTCGTGGTCGCTGTCGCTGTCGCGACGTCGCGTCGAGTGGTGAGCACGGTCGCGGTGGCGGCCGTGGTCGCGTCGGGTCCGAAGAGCTCGTCGAACGCGCGGTCAACGGCGGCCTGCTCGCTCGGTCGCTCGGACGTGTCGGTCAGTCCGCGGTCCACCGGGCTCATCGGCACGGTCGTGCCCGAGAGCTGCGGCTGCGCCGGGTCCTCCTCCATCGGCCCACCGGCGTAGGCACCGGCCCGGGTCCCCCAGCCGCTGGCGTGCGCCAGGCGGAAGAACCCGATGAGCCGGATCGGCATGAGGAAGAACGTGGAGACGATGATGAACATCGGCAGGCGGAAGAAGTCCGACGGCTTCTCGGCCAGGTGCCGCATCTGCCGGATGGCCATGCTCAGCACGCTCGAGACCACCATGAGTCCGGCGACGTAGACGAAGCCGGTGGAGAACCCGTACTGGTGCAGGATGCCCTCGTAGAGGTTCTGCCCCTGCCCGGTGAGCGCCCGGTAGATCCAGCCGGCGATCACGCCGAAGAGCATGAACGGCAGGATGATGTCGGTCAGGAAGAACACGGCCAGGATCGGCGCGTGGCCGAGCATCCACGGCAGCATCCGCAGCGTGTTGTACTGCGACCCACGGGCCCAGCGGAGTTGCTGCTTGAACAGCTTCTTCACCTGCAGCGGAGCGTCCGTGTACACGAGCGACGTGTACTGGTAGACGGTCCGGTACCCCTCCTTGAGCGTCAGGTTCGTCAGGGTCCGGTCGTCGGAGACCTCGAGGAAGACCCCCATGAACTCCTCGTGCATGAACCTGTCCATGACGCGGACCAGGATGCTCCGGCGGAACGCGATCGTGCGGCCGGGCAGGCAGCCGATCTGTCCGAGGACGCTCTGCGCCGGCATCGAGTACAGCGCACGGGAGTTCTCGAGCCAGTCCGCCCAGCGGGTGATCCAGGAGCGCGTCGGCTCGAGGATGCGCTGGCGGGTGGTCACGCCACCCACGGACTCGTCCGCGAACGGCTTGAGCAGCTCGACGAGCGTGCCGGGCGTCCACACCGTGTCCGAGTCGACGAGCACGGTGATGTCGCCGTTCGACATCTCGGTGCCGACCTTGACCGCGTTGCGCTTGCCGGGGATCGGCGTGTGGGTCCAGCGCACGAGGGGGGCGAACTCGTCGCACACCGCTTCGAGCGCCTCGTTCCGAGCGCCGTTGATGACGACGATGATCTCGCCGGGACGCTGTTCGACCATGCGGCCGATCACGTCACGGAACAGGTCGAGCGGCTCGTCCACCACGGGGACGACGACGCTCGTCGTCCCGGTGTACGTGCCGGTGAAGGGGCGGTACCGGGCGGAGAGGACGACTTTGAGCAACCAGAGCAACCAGATCACCAGTGAGTACACGGTGAACAGGTAGAACTCGGGGTGGCCGTCGACCATCTGCCGGATCTGGAGGATGAAGGTGAACATCGATCCCTGCTGCAACGTTCGAAGGGAGATTCCGCGTCATCGGGAAATCGGGGTCGGTTCGGGTGTCCTCATTCAGACAGATCGCAGACAACCCCTGAAACGTGCCCCTCGGGTGGGGGTGACCGCGGTGTCGATCGGGGGACAGAGTGGTCCACCGCACGCCGGACCGACTCTTGTCCCCACTGGTGCTGACAGCAGTTGCGCGGACCGGTCCGACGGCCGCCGTCGGAGGGCGGAGCGTCGGACACGGCCGGGAGGCTCACCCTCGGTCCGCAGAGAACCCCGGATCAGAAGGCGGTTCAGCCGGTCGTCGTCGACTGACGCCGTCGACGCTGCTCTTGTGTTCCGAAACCCTGGTCGTGCGCTGACAACGGTTCAGCATCGGTACCGATCGGGGTACGGTGCACAGTGCAACGGGGTACGGACGGTTCGAGTCGAAAATTGTCTTTGACAACTCGTCATCTTGCCCCGGTTCGCAACACCCCGGGCGTGTCGCGTTGCCGGGGGCTCCGTGCGGGACGACGATCAGGCGCCGTAGAACTCGCGCTCGAAGACCTGCCGGGAGCGCCGGGTCACGGCGAGGTAGTCCTCCTCGAGCTGCGACGCCGACCCCGGCGGGTACTCCAGCAGGCGCGCGATGCCCTCCAGCTGCGTCCGCTCGACCGGCAGCACGTCCGTCGTCCGTCCCGACCACAGCACGAGCGCGCTCCGGGTCCGGGACGCGAACCGCCATGCTGCGGCCAGGCGCTCGGCGTCCTCCGGCGCGACCCAGCCGGCGTCCGTGGCCGCCTGCAGCGCCTCGAGCGTCGAGGTGGTGCGGAGTGACGGCTGCTCGTGGCCGTGCTGCAGCTGGAGGAGCTGCACGAACCACTCGACGTCGCTCAACGAACCGCGACCGAGCTTCAGGTGACGCGCAGGATCGGCGCCGCGGGGCAGTCGTTCGGACTCCACCCGGGCCTTGATGCGCCGGACCTCGCGGACCTCCCGGTCCTCGATCGCGGCGGGGTACCGGGTCCGATCGGCGAGGTGCTCGAAGTCGCGGAGCAGCTGGGCGTCGCCCACAGCGCCGCGGGCGCGCAGGAGCGCCTGGGCCTCCCACGTCAGGGACCAGCGGGCGTAGTAGGCCGCGTACGAGTCGATCGAGCGCACCACGGGGCCGTTCTTCCCCTCGGGCCGCAGGTCGATGTCGAGGTCGAAGGGGTGCAGGGCGTCCTCGGTCAGGCGGTTCAGTTCACGCACGATGACCTGCGACGCGCGCGCGGCGACCTCGCTCGGCACCGTCGACGAGCGGTAGACGAAGAGGACGTCGGCGTCCGAGCCGAACCCGAGTTCGCGGCCGCCGTAGCGTCCCATCGCGATCACCCCGAACTCCAGACCCTGCGGGGCGTCACGTCGTGCCAGGTCGAGCGCACCGCTCAGCGTCGCCTCGGTGACGTCGCTGAGCGCCGGACCCAGCCCGTCGACGTCCAGGTGCCCGAGCACGGCGGCCATGCCGAGCCGGAGCGTCTCGCGCCGCCGGACCCCGCGCAGGAGCGAGGCCGCCGTGTCCACGGCGTCCCCGTGTCGCGCGGTCGTCGCGCCCGTCTCGGCCAGCAGTGCCGGCAGCGGACGGGGCTTGAGGAGAGTGTCCGGCTCGTCCAACCAGGCCACGGCCTCGGGGAAGCGTTCGAGGAGGCCGGACAGGAACGCCGACTCGCTCAGCACCGTCGTCAGGCTGTGCGCGGCGCCCGAGGAGTCCCGGAGCATCCGGAGGAACCAGCTCGACTCCCCCAGGGTGTCGCTGAGTCGCCGGAAGGCCAGCAGCGCCCGGTCCGGCGCGGGCCCCTCCGCCATCCACCGCAGGAGGACCGGCAGGAGGTTCCGCTGGATCGCCGCCCGCCGGGTCGTCCCCTGCGTCAGTGCCCGGATGTGGGTGACCGCCCCGTCCGGATCGAGGAACCCGATCGCGGTGAGCCGGTCGCTGACCTGACTGCTCGTCAGGACGATCTCGCCGTCGGTGGACGCCACCGCCGCGAGCATCGGTCGGTAGAAGAGCCGCTCGTGCAGGCCGCGGACCTCGAGCTTCACCGATCGCCAACGGTCCTGCAGCGCCGACGCCGAGGACGCCAGGCGAGTGGAGCGAGCGAGGACCCGGAGTTCGTCCTCGTCGGACGGCATCAGGTGGGTGCGCTGCAGCCGCCGGAGCTGGATGTGGTGTTCGAGGACCCGGAGCAGGGCGTAGTCCGGTCCGAAGCGCGCCGCCTCCGGCCGTCCGACGTACCCGGCGGCCGCCAGGGCGTCCATCGCCTCGAGCGTCGAGCGGACGCGCACGGACTCGTCGTCACGTCCGTGGACGAGCTGCAGGAGCTGCACGGTGAACTCGACGTCACGCAGACCGCCCGGGCCGAGCTTCAGCTGCCGGTCGACCTGGGCGTCCGGGATGTGCGCTGTCACCCGCTCCCGCATCCGCTGCACCGACTCCACGAACCCCGGACGCTTCGACGACTGCCACACGAAGGGCTCCACCGCGGCGACGTAGCGCTCGCCGAGGTCCATCGACCCGGCGATCGCCCGGGCCTTGAGCAGCGCCTGGAACTCCCACCCCTTCGCCCAGCGCTCGTAGTACGCCACGTGCGACTCGAGCGTCCGGACGAGTGCGCCGTCCTTGCCCTCCGGCCGGAGGTTCGCATCGACCTCCCACAGTGCGGGCTCCGCGGCGAGGTCCGTGATGACGTGGGTCGCGGCGATCGCCAACCGCGTCGCGATGAGGACCGCGCGGTCGGTGCTGATCCGGGGCGCGTCGTCCCCCTCGGACGGCTCGGTCGGCTCGGTCGGCTCGGTCACGAAGATGACGTCGACGTCGCTGACGTAGTTGAGCTCGCGTGCCCCGGCCTTCCCCATCGCGATCACCGCGAGCGGCGTGGCGGCGACGTCCGCGACGGGGAACGGGACCTCGCGACGCGCGACCGTCACGGCGGCGTCGAGCGCAGCGCCGGCGAGATCGGCGAGGCCTGCGGCGACGTCCGGGAACGCCTCGGTCGGGGACGGGTGCAGGACGTCGAACAGGGCGATCTGCGCCAGGTGCCGGCGGTAGCGGACACGGAGTCGCCGGCGAGCGGTCTCGCCCGAGCTCCCGTCCACCGCCTGGTCGAGGGAGGCCGTGTACCGCTCCTGGGACCACGGCGGTGCGACGGGATCGAGCACCAGCGCGAGCTCGTCCGGCCGGCGCTGCAGGAACTCGGCGAGCCCGGTGGACGCACCGAGCAGCCGAACCAGGCGCTCGGTCGCCCCGGGGTCGGCCAGGACCGGGCGCAACTGCTCCGGAGCCGACTCGATGAGCCGCTCGAGCGCGAGCAGCGCTCCGTCCGGGTCCGCCGTGGCGGCCCAGACCGACTCGGCATCCGCGATCGGGACGCGCAGATCCGAACCGGGACGGGCCTCCAGGGCGGCGATCCGCTCCAGCGAGCCGGACAGGTCGGCGAACCCGAGCCGGGCCAGCTGGGAACGCGAGGTCTCGGTCCGGCTGGTCATCTGGCGTGCGCTCCCGTCGTGTGTCCTGACGTGGAGTCAGAGCATGCCGAGGTTGGTGTCCAACTCGAACGGGGTGACCTGGTCGCGGTACCGCTTCCACTCCTGGCGCTTGTTGAGGAGCACGAAGTTGAAGACCTGTTCCCCCAGGGTCTCGGCGACGAGCTCCGAGTCCTCCATCAGCGACAGGGCGTGGTCGAGGCTCGCCGGCAACTGGCTGTAGCCGAGCGCCTTGCGCTCCGAGTCGGACAGGCTCCAGACGTTGTCCTCGGCCTCGGCCGGGAGCTCGTAGCCCTCCTCGATGCCCTTCAGGCCCGCGGCGAGCAGCAGCGAGTACGCCAGGTACGGGTTGGCTGCGGAGTCGATCCCGCGGTACTCGATGCGCGCCGACTGGCCCTTGTTCGGCTTGTACAGCGGCACGCGGACGAGCGCCGAACGGTTGTTGTGGCCCCACGTCACGAAGGACGGGGCCTCATCGCCGCCCCAGAGACGCTTGTAGGAGTTGACGAACTGGTTCGTGACCGCGGTGATCTCCGGCGCGTGCCGCAGCACACCCGCGATGAAGTGCTTGGCCGTGCGCGAGAGCTGGTACTCGCCACCGGGCTCGTAGAACGCGTTCTGGTCCCCCTCGAAGAGCGACACGTGCGTGTGCATGCCTGATCCCGGCTGCCCGGAGAGCGGCTTCGGCATGAACGTCGCGTAGACGCCCTGCTCGATCGCGACCTCTTTCACGACGGTGCGGAACGTCATGATGTTGTCCGCCATGGTCAGGGCGTCGGCGTAGCGGAGGTCGATCTCGTTCTGGCCCGGGCCGGCCTCGTGGTGGCTGAACTCCACCGAGATGCCGAGGTCCTCGAGCATCCGGACCGAGCGGCGACGGAAGTCGTGCGCGCTGCCGCCGGGGACGTTGTCGAAGTAGCCGGCCTGGTCGACGGGCTTCGGGCCGCCGTCCTTCCAGTCGCGGTCCTTGAGCAGGTAGAACTCGATCTCGGGGTGCGTGTAGAACGTGAACCCGCGGTCGCTCGCCCGGGCCAGGGTCCGCTTCAGGACGTTGCGGGGGTCGGCCACGGCCGGCTGCCCGTCCGGTGTCGTGATGTCGCAGAACATCCGCGCGGTCGGGTCGATCTCGCCCCGCCAGGGCAGGATCTGGAACGTCGAAGGGTCCGGGTGCGCGAGCACGTCGGCCTCGTACGAGCGGGTCAGGCCCTCGATCGCGGAGCCGTCGAACCCGATGCCCTCGGCGAACGCGCCCTCGACCTCGGCCGGCGCGATGGCGACCGACTTCAACGTGCCGATCACGTCGGTGAACCAGAGCCGGATGAACTTGATCCCGCGCTCCTCGATGGTGCGGAGCACGAAGTCCGTCTGCTTGTCCATGCACGACCTTTCCGTGTTCACCGAGCCGCGATGCGACCCGCCGGGCCGCATCGCGGCCGTGCACACAGGCTAGTGCCCGTGCGGCTCCTCGTGGGCGGGGCGCGCGCGGGCTGTGGACGGCGCGAGGGCGACGACGACGCGTGTACCGGGTGCGGTCCGCGGCCTCTCGCGCCGGGCCTGTCAGCCGCCTGGGCCAGGCTCGGACCGTACCGACCCTGCGAAGGAGCACCACATGGCCGTCCTCGACGCCGCCGAAGTCCTCACCCAGACCCCGATGCCCGTGCCGGCACCACGGGGACCTCTCAGCACCGCAGTCCTCGCCGCACTCACCACCGGCGCACCGGACGAGACCCTCCGTGACGTCGCCGTCGCCGCCGTCGCCCGTTCCCAGGACGTCCTGAACGACGACGACCTGCAGCTCGCACTGTTCGTCCTCTACGAACTCCACTACGGCGGCATCGCCGGCGTCGACGACTCCCTGGAGTGGGACGTCCACCTGCTCGGCACGCGTGCGGTCGTCGAGACCGCGCTCGAAGCCGCCGTCCGCGCCGCCGTCCCGGTTCCCGAGCGCCCCGAGCCGACCGCCGAGGCGGTGTCCGCGGCGCTGTTCGCCCTGACCGCCGCCGACAGCGGACCGAGCGTGTCCCGGTGGGTGGCCCGGAAGGCCGATCGCGCGCAGATCCGCGAGTTCCTGGTCCAGCGCACCGTGTACACGCTGAAGGAGGCCGACCCGCACAGCTGGGCGATCCCGCGGCTGTCGGGTCGGGCCAAGGCCGCGTTGGTCGAGATCCAGTCGGACGAGTACGGCGGCGGACGCCCGAAGCGCATGCACTCGGCGATCTTCGCCAGGACGCTGCGCGCCGCCAGCCTGGACGACTCCTACGGGGCCTACGTCGACCACCTGCCGGCGATCACGCTCGGTGCGCTCAACATGATGAGCATGTTCGGTCTCCACCGGAGCCTCCGCGGAGCCATCGTCGGGCACCTGGCGGCGTTCGAGATGACCTCGTCGATCCCGAGCAAGCTCTACGGCGACGGGTTCCGGCGGAACGGGTTCGACGAGGACGCGACGTGGTACTTCGACGAACACGTGGAGGCCGACGCGGTGCACGAGCAGATCGCCGGCCGTGACCTGGCCGGCGGGATGGTCGAGGCCGACCCGACGCTGCTCGACGACGTGATGTTCGGCGCCGCCGCGTGCCTCGTCGTCGAGGGCATGGCAGGGACGCAGCTGCTCTCCAGCTGGGAGCAGGGACGCAGTTCCCTGCGGCTCCCCCTCGACGGCGAGTCCCGGAGCGCTGGCGACGCGGATGCCCCCGGCACCGACGTCACGGCGATGCGGTCGACGGACGGTGCCTCCCGTGTCGCGTGAGCGCGAGGACGAGCCGTCGGTGGTCGCGTACCCGGACGGCCCGTTCCTGCTGCGCGGTGACGTCGCGGTGCTCGGTCCGGACGGACAGGAACTGCCCCGGCGACGCCGGACGGTCGCCCTCTGCCGGTGCGGCAAGTCGATGCTGAAGCCCTACTGCGACGGCACGCACAAGATCATCGGGTTCCGGACCGAACCGGAGCCGCCCGCCGAGCCGACGGCCTGAGGCCGGTCAGCTCTCCTGGTCCGCGGCGTCGGCTCGCTCGTTGTTCTGCCGGACCCGGTCCAGCGCGTGTGCGGCCTCGTCGCGGGTCGGGAAGGGGCCGATGTGGTGCCGGTTCGTCGACTTCGGGCCCTGCTCGACCTCTCCGGTCTTGTCGTTGTACCACCACTGGGATTCGATGCGCTCGTCGGTCATGGGCCCGACCGTACCCGGGCGGACCCGGGGCGTCCGCGCAGAGGGTCGGGTCGTGAGCCGGGCGGTGAGCCGGCGGGCGGGCGCGTGCCGCGTGCCGCGTGCCGTGTGCCGTGTGCCGTGTGCCGTGTGCCTGCAGACGAGCCCCACAGCCGGGAGGCGACGGCCGGGCCCGACACGCCGCTAGAGTGGAACGCATGCCCCGGGACGAACACGGACACCTGACTGCCGGCCGCATCTCACCGCAGCGGCCCGTCCCGAAGGACATCGAGCGACCCGAGTACGTCGGCAAGGTCGAACCCCATGAGCACGGGCTCGGCGACACGTACACGCCGGACGAGGTCGAGCGGATCCGCACAGCCGGTCGCATCGCCTCCCAGGCCATCGACGCCGTCGGTGCGGCGATCCGCCCGGGCGTCACGACCGACGAACTCGACCGGATCGGCCACGAGTTCGTCGTCGGCCACGGCGCCTACCCCTCGACCCTCGGTTACCGCGGGTACCCGAAGTCGCTCTGCTCGTCGCTCAACGAGGTGATCTGCCACGGCATCCCCGACGACACCGTGCTGCAGGACGGCGACATCGTGAACATCGACATCACCGCGTACAAGGACGGCATGCACGGTGACACCAACCGGACCTTCGTGGTCGGGCAGGCCGCGCCCGAGGTGCAGGACCTCGTCACCCGCACCGAAGAGGCGATGCACCGCGGCATCCGCGCCGTCGCCCCCGGCCGCCAGGTCAACGTCATCGGCCGCGCGATCGAGTCGTACGCCAAGCGCTTCGGCTACGGGGTGGTCCGCGACTACACCGGGCACGGCGTCGGACGGGCCTTCCACTCCGGCCTCGTCATCCCGCACGTGGACGACGTCCGCTACGACACCGTGATCGAGCCCGGCATGGTCTTCACGGTCGAGCCGATGCTGACCCTCGGTGGCATCGACGCGGACATCTGGGCCGACGACTGGACCGTCACCACCCGTGACCACTCCTGGACCGCGCAGTTCGAGCACACGCTCCTCGTGACCGAACGCGGCACCGAACTCCTCACCGTCTCCTGACCACCCGCGGCGCGCCCGGCCTCGGGACCGTGCCGGACACACTCGTCACCTACGGAAGGCACCGCTCCCCATGACCTCACTCGCAGTCGGCGTCGACATCGGCGGAACAGGCATCAAGGGCGCGATCGTCGACACGGCGACCGGCGAACTCACCACCGACCGGATCAAGAAGGCCACGCCCGAGGGCGGCCGGCCCAACGACATCGTCGAGGTCGCCAAGTCGATCCTCGACGACCTCTCCCCCGCCTCGGACGTCCCGGTCGGGGTCTGCTTCCCGGCCATCGTCCGCGATGGCAAGACCATGTCCGCGGCGAACGTCTCGAAGAAGTGGATCGGCTTCGAGGCCGAGGCGCTGTTCGAGAAGGAGCTCGGCCGCTCCATCCACTTCGTCAACGACGCCGACGCCGCCGGGTTCGCCGAGCAGCAGTTCGGCGCCGCGAAGGGCCGCGACGGACTCGTCATCATGACGACGCTGGGCACCGGCATCGGCACTGCCCTCATCAACGACGGCGTGCTCATCGTGAACGCGGAGCTCGGCCACCTGGAGATCGAGGGCGTCGACTACGAGACGAAGGCGTCCTTCGCCGCCAAGGAGCGGGACGACCTGTCCTGGAAGCACTGGGCGAAGCGCCTGCAGAAGTACTACTCGCGGCTCGAGGCACTGCTCTCCCCCGAGCTCTTCGTCGTCGGTGGTGGCGTGTCGAAGCAGTACGAGGAGTTCCTGCCGCTGCTCGACCTGCAGGCGGAGATCATCCCCGCGACGCTCCGCAACAACGCGGGCATCATCGGCGCGGCGACCCTGGCAGCACGCAGCACCCGCTGACCCGGCTGCGGGTGTGGGACCGGGTCGGGGTGCTGATCCGGGCTGACCAGCTGGGCCGCTAGACTCGTCGGAGCGAACGGGTCGGTGAGACGGTCGCGTCACTCCCCCGGGAGTGCCGAGGAACGTCCGGGCTCCACAGAGCAGGGCGGTGGGTAACACCCACCCGGAGCAATCCGCGAGACAGTGCCACAGAGAACAGACCGCCGGCGGCGACGTCGGTAAGGGTGAAACGGTGGTGTAAGAGACCACCAGGGATCCGGGTGACCGGATCTGCTCGGTAAACCTCGCCCGGAGCAAGGTCAGACAGAGGACGCTGAGGCTGCTCGCCGAGTCCTCGGGTAGACCGCTGGAGGCCGACGGCAACGTCGGTCCGAGAGAGATGGCCGTCACCGCCGCGAGGCGGGACAGAACCCGGCGTACGGCCGGCCCGTTCGCCCCGGACCGTACCGGCACGAAGCCCGGCACCGCGAGGTGCCGGGCTTCGTATTCCACGCCCCCGTCGCCGCGAGACGCCGCGCAACGCGTGAGACGCCGCCGAATTCCGAGGCGTCTCGCCCGGATGGCGGCGTCTCGCGCAGACGTGCGCGTCTCAGCGGACGGGAGGCACGCGGCCAACCCGCACCGCGCCTCCCGCCCGGCACTCCCCAGGACGCCGCCATCGCGGCGAGACGCCGCGCAACGCGCGAGACGCCGCCGATTTCGGCGGCGCCTCGCGGAGACGGCGGGGTCTCGGCGACACCAAGCGACACCGAGCGGCGCCGGCTGGCCGCCTACAGGCCGGACTCAGCCGTCCGCACCAGGATCGCGTCGCTGTCCGGGCAGAGCACGACGTCGTCCGGCGCCGCGGCCCGGATCGACGCCAGGTCGGAGTTGTTCAGCGCCACGCCGGACGCCGTCGACACGCCGCCCTGCAGCAACGACGCCCCGAAGCCGTACCGGGCCCGCTGGCGCTCGTACAGAGCGAGGAGGTCCGCCGGCACCTTGGCTGCCACGTCGGCGCGGGACTGCACCGCGGCGACGCGGTCCTTCTCGAACCGGGCGATGCCGTCGTCGCGCACCCCCATCAGGCGTCCACGCTCGGCGTCGATGTCGGCGAGCTGCTTCTCGATGTCACCGACCCGGGCGCGCAGCTGGTCGAGCTTCTCCATGACCTCGAGCTCCTGCGTCTCGAGGTCGTTCGTCCGGCGGTTCAGCGAGTCGAGCTCGTTCTGCAGCCCGGCGGCGTCCTTCGCGCTGCCGACGTTCTGCAGCAGCGTGGTGTCGCGCTCGATGCGTGCCTGCGCGGTGGCGGTGTCCGACTCGAGGCGGGCGAGGTCACGCTCGGCGTCCTCCACGTCGCCCGTGGCCGCGGCGAGCTGGCTCCGCAGCCCGGCGGCCCGGGTACCGAGCTCGGTGAGGTGCTCACCCTTCTGCAGGGAGCTGATCCGGTGTGCCAACCGGGTGATGTCGTTGTCGAGTCGTTGGACGTCGAGCAAGATGGCCTGGTCCTCGGGTGCTGCCTTCATGGTCAGGCTCCTTCGTTGGGGGCGGATGGCAGGACGGCGAAGTCCCACGGGTCGGTGCGGAGGTCGCTCACGGTGACGCGGACCCCGGTGGCGGCACGCAGCTGTTCGGCGGCGACGTCGAGCCAGAGCCACTCGGTCGCCCAGTGCGAGGTGTCGATGAGCGCGGGCCCGTCGGCCACCATCGCCTGCTCGCGGAACTCGGAGGCGGGGTGGTGCCGGAGGTCGCTCGTCACGTAGACGTCGGCCGCCCGCACCTCGGGGTTGCCGAGGTACGCGTCGCCCGCACCGGCACACAGGGCGACGCTGCGGACCGGACGGTCGTACTCCCCCGACACCCGGACCCCGGTCGCGGTGGCGGGCAGGACGTCGACGATCCGCCGGGCGAGGACGCCGAGCGCCACGGGTTCGGCGAGGACGCCGACCCGGCCGATGCCGGTCACGCCGTCGGCGGCGGGTTCGAGCGGACGCTGCTGCTGCAGGCCGATCCGGTCCGCGAGCACGGCGGAGGTGCCGGTGGTGACGACGTCGGCGTTCGTGTGTGCCGCGAGGAGCGCGCAGCCGCCGCGCACGAGCGTGGCGAGGACCGAGCCCTTGTAGGTGGACTCGTCGATCGTGGTCACACCGCGCAGCAGCAGGGGGTGGTGCGTCAGCAGCAGGTCGGCCCCGGCAGCGACGGCTTCGCGTGCGGTGTCCGGCACGGCGTCGACGGCCAGGTGGACGTGTTCGACCACAGCGTCCGGGTCGCCCGAGACGAGGCCGACGGAGTCCCAGGACTCCGCCCCGGCCGCCGGCCACAGGGACTCGACGACGGACTGCAGTTCTCGGAGCGTCGGCATCCCGTCAGTGTACCGAGACGGCGGCCTCCACCCGGGTGTCAGCGACGGCCGACGAGGTGCAGCAGACGGGCGACGAGACGCGACCACCAGCCGGACGGCACGGTGGACGACGCGTCGGCACGGGCCTCCCCGTCGGCTGGGCCGTCGGCGGCGTCCGTCGCGACGGTGTCGTCGGTGGTCTCCGGTGCCGCGACCGGTGCGGCCACCGGGACCTCGACGGACACGACCGGCTGCTCGCCGGTGTGCGCGCGGAGCACGGCGGCGAACGCCTCGCGGTCGATGACGGTCGGCCCGGTGGCCGGCTGCACCAGTGGCGTCGGTCGACCGGACGCCGGGACCGGCGGGGAGGACGGCGAGACGGTCTGGAGGCTCGACACCGGTCGGACCGCGGTCCGCGGTCCGGCGGTGGCCAGGATGCCGTGGTCCGGTCGGTCGTCGGCCGGGACGTCGACCGTCACCGGATCCGCAACCGCGCGGTGCGGTGCCGGCAGGAGCGGGCGGACGGCTCCGAGCCGCACGGGCGACGTGGCGGCCCGGCGGAGGGCGGCTCGCTCACGACGGTCGGCCTCGAGTGCGGCGTCGGCCAGCAGGTCGGCGAAGACCTCGCGAGCGAAGGCCCGTGCACCCTCGACCTCCGCATCGGTGCTGTCGGCGACGACGGCCTCCCAGGCGGCGAGGCGAGCGAGGTCCTCGTCGCGGACGCGGACCTCGTCCTCGAGCAGGTCGATCCGTTCGATGGTGGTCCGGCCACTCGCGGCGTCGAGCGCGACGGCGAGGTCGTCGAAGCGGAGGGCGAAGCGCTCGGGCGGCTCCGGGAAGGACGGGGCGCAGACGGCCACGTGACGGGCACGGTCGCGGCGGAAGGCGCGGTCGTCACCCGAGGTGGTGGGGGCGGCGGGCTCGGCGGCGACCGCGGGCTCGGCGTCCACCTCGGGTTCGGTACCGGTCTCGGCCTCGGCCTCGGGCTCGGGGAGGTCGACTGCCAGCTGTTCCCCGTGCACCGGGGGCAGCACGGGACGGCGCACCGGACCCGTCACCGGGGGGACGACGAGGTCTGCGAGGTACGGCGACCGCGTGGCCGGGGCGTCGCGCAACCACTCCTCGAGTTCGCGACCGAAGGGGTCCACGAGGGGCGTGCGTGCTCCGGACTGCGTCTCCATGTGAGGAGTATGAATATCGCACGCTCCATCGGTGCGGACATCGGCGGAGTGTCGCGGGATCCGGTGGCATGTCGCCCCGGTCGGAGCGGCGTGTCGTTGTGTCCGGGGACAGTGCGGGGCCGATCGCGGCGTCAGCCGTGCAGGGTGTCGCGGGGGTACTCCAGGAAGCGCCGGGCGTAGGCCGCCGAGAACCGACCCAGGTGCGCGAAACCCCACCGGACGGCGACGCTCGCCACAGTGGTGTCAGTCGGTGTGCCGGCGCGCAGCTCGTCGCGGACCCGGTCCAGGCGGATCCCCCGCAGCAGGGCGTTCGGTGCGACGCCGATCTGCCGCTGGAACGCCTGCTGCAGGCCGCGGACGCTGAGTCCGACGTGCTCGGCGACGTCGGTCGTGGTGATCGGCATATGGGCGGCGGCGTGCATGTACTCGACGGCCGACCGCACACGCCCCGTGGCTCCGGACGGCAGCGGGACGTGACGGGCGGTGATGCGGTGCGGGAAGGTGGTCAGGAGCGCCAGGGCGGTCCGGCGGGCCGTGTCGGCGAGGGCGAGCACCGACACCGGGGCCTTGCCGAGCACGATCTGGGACGCCTCCTGCACCTGGTGGTTCCAGGCACGGACGGCCTCGACCCCGGGCGCTGCCGTGTGGTCGAAGACCAGGATGCCGGGTTCGGTGCCGTACGCCTCGGCCGCGATCCGTTCGAGGAAGGTCCGATCGAGCTGCACCACGCTCTGCCGCACGTCGGCCAGCTCGAAGCGGTAGGGGCGCCCGGTCGGGAACACCACCGGCCGTCCCGGCGCGAGGGCGACCTCGTCACGACCGACGTCCAGCACGCCGCCGCCGTCCGTCACCCAGGACACGCTGACCTGGTCGCCGGAATCGACCTCGCCGACCATGCGCGCGTCGAACCGGGTCGACCGGAACGACGTCGTCTGGTCGCCGACCGTCCGGAAGCGGTACCCGAAGGCGCGTTCGGTCCGCTCGGGCAGGAACCCGGAGGCCTCGTAGGCCTGCTCGAACACCGCACGGGCGGCATCGAGGTCGGCACCCGACGTCTCGAAGACGGTCCTGGGGTCCACGGTGGTGGTCATCCCGGGAATGGTGGCACGCACCGCGACAACTTCATGCATCTGGATGAACCTGCCGCGGGAAGCGGCTCACGCCGCGCGGGTGGACTTCCGGACCGTCCAGCGGTTCTCGTCGCCGTGTCGGTCGTAGCGCAGTTCGTCGACGACCATCTGCACGAGGGCGAGGCCACGACCGCTCTCTGCCATGTCGTCCGGCAGGGTGGCACCGGCCACGTCGACGGACGCGGGGCGGCCGTCGTCGGTGATCCGGGCCTCCAGTCCGTCGCTGGCGACCGCGAGCGTCAACGAGCACGTGAGCGGGATGCCGGCGGTGGCGTGCTCGATCACGTTCGACGCCAGCTCGATGATCGCGAGTTCGAGGGCCATCCGGTCCTCGACGCTGACGGCGGGCTCGGCCGTCCAGACGTCGCTGAGGAAGTCGTGCACCGAGGAGACGTCGTCGGGCGGCGACGCGAAGTCCAACCGGTGCTCGCCCACGACGGCTCCGGTCAGACCCATTCGCGGACGGCTTCGTCGCCGTCGGCGTAGCTGCGGAGGATCTTGTCGATGTTCGACAGCTTCAGCACCATCGCGACCTGCTCGGACGGTGCCGCGATCCGGAGGTCACCGCCGGCCTGTCGGGCGGTCTTCAGCGCACCGACGAGCGCTCCGAGGCCCGAGGAGTCGAGGAACTCCACGTGCGACAGCTCGACGGCGACACGAGGACGACCGCCCTCGATGACCGTCGCGACGGTCTCACGGAAGGCGGGTGCCGACACCATGTTGAGGCGTCCGGAGCACTCCAGCACCGCCGCTTCGGTGCCGGCTTCGTGTACGACGATGTCCATTGTGTGTGGGGCCCCCTCGAGAGTCTGCGCGTGCCTCATCGGAGGCTAACGGGTCATGGCGACCGGGGGAACAGGACGCGCTGGCGTCCGTGCCCCCGGTCCGGGGGATCACCCCGTGTTCTGCAGGCCGGCGGCGATGCCGTTCACCGTCAGCAGGAGCAGTCGGTGGTCGCCGTCCGTGGTGTCGGAACTGCCGGAGGAACGGATCGCCCGGAGTGCCCGCAGCTGCAGGTGCGACAGCGCGTCGACGTACGGGGAGCGCAGGCGGACGGCCCGCGCGAGCACCGGCCGGTCCTCGAGCACGTCCTCTGCGCCGCTGATCCGCAGCACCCAGGAGCGGGTCCGGTGCATCTCGTCCAGGACCTTCTGGCCGAGGTCGCCCCGGTCCGCGAGCGCGAGGTACCGCCGCGCGATCTGCACGTCGGTCTTCGCGAGCGACATCTCGACGTTCTTGACCAGCGCGGCGAACAGCGGCCACTCGGCGGCTGCCGTGCGGAGCAGGTCGAGGTCACCGACCGCCTCGAGCGCGGAGCCCAAGCCGTACCAGCCGGCGAGGTTGATGCGGGCCTGCGTCCACGAGAACACCCACGGGATCGCCCGGAGGTCCTCGAGCGACTCGACGCTGAGACCACGACGGGCCGGACGGGACCCGAGCGGCAGGAGCCCGAGTTCTTCCATCGGCGTGACACGGGCGAACCACGGTGCGAAGCCGTCGGCCTTCACGAGGTCGTAGAAGGCGGCACGGGAGACGTCGTCGAGCTGCTGCGCCAGGTCGGCGAAGCGCTCGGCGGCGGCTGCGGTACGGGACTCGTTGGACGGCGACGACGCGAACAGCGTGGCCGAGGCCATCTGCTCGAGGTGCCGGGCGGCGATGTCCTGGTCGCCGTACTGGGCGAAGATCACCTCACCCTGCTCGGTGAGCTTGAGGCGGCCGTCGATCGACCCGGGCGGCTGCGCGAGCACGGCCTCGTTCGCCGGACCACCGCCACGACCGAGCGATCCGCCGCGGCCGTGGAACAGCGTCAGCTCGACGTCGTGCTCAGTCGCCCAGGACGCGATCCGCGCCTGGGCGTCGTACAGGGCCAGGTTCGCCGACACCGGGCCGACGTCCTTCGATGAGTCCGAGTAGCCGAGCATGACCTCGAGCCGGTGCCCGGTCGCGGCCAGACGACGCTGGAACGGCTCGGTGCGGACGGCTTCGTCGAGGATGTCGACGCTGGCGTGCAGGTCGGCGAAGGTCTCGAAGAGCGGGATGACGTCGAGCACCGGAGCGGCCTCGACCGACCCGAGTGCGGCCACGGCGAGCTCGTGCACGTTCGCCAGGTCCTCGGCGGACTGGGTGAACGAGACGATGTACCGGCTGGCCGAGCGGACGCCGTAGCGGTGCTGCAGGTCCGCGATGGTGCGGAAGACGGCGAGGACCTCTTCGGTCATCGCACTCAGGTCTCCCCCGGCGCGGATCTCGGCGAGGGCCGTGCGGTGCACCTGGGAGTGCTGGCGGATCTCGAGCTCGGCCAGGTGGAACCCGAAGGTCTCGACCTGCCAGACCAGGTTCTGCAGCTCGCCGTTCGCGGCACGCAGGGCCCCGGCGGCGGTCAGCGAGGCCTGCACCACGTGCAGGTCGGCGAGCAACTCGTCCGGGCCGCCGTACGCCAGCGGTCGATCGTCGCGGCGGGTGGCGTCGATGCGGGCGGCGATGAACAGCAGCGCCCGACGGTGGGTCTCGGTGGGGGCGCGGATGCCGATGCGCTCGGCGACGTCCGGGTCGAGCGCCTCCTGCGCCGCGACCAGCGCGGTGAGCCCGGCGTCTCCCGGGGTGTGGTCGGAGTCGAGCGTCAGGGCGCTGCCGATGCGGGTGGCGGCCCGGGCCAGCCCGAGCAGGATGTGCTCTGCGGCGATCTCGGCGGCCTGGCGGGTGACGTCGGCGGTGACGTGCGGGTTGCCGTCGCGGTCCCCACCGATCCAGGTGCCGAAGCGCACGAACGCCGGGGCCTGCACCGGAGCGCGGCCGGCGTCGTCACCCTGCAGGCGATCGTCGAGCAGGCGGTACACCTGCGGCACGATCTCGAACAGGGTCTGGTCGAACACGCTCATCGCGGTGCGGACCTCGTCGAGCGGGGTCGGCCGGGTGGTGCGGAGCGGGGAGGTGCGGAGCAACGTCGCGATCTCCTCGAGGAGACGACGCTCGTTCTCGGCACGGGCGGTCGCGTTCTTCGTGCGGTCGCGCTCGTCGATGAGGTCGGTGATGCGCCGGACACCCGTGGTCACCGCACGACGGCGGGCCTCGGTCGGGTGCGCGGTGAGGACCGGGTGGAAGCGCAGGCCTTCCAGACGGGCAGCGGCTTCGTCGGCGCCGACCTGCTCGACGAGCTCGACGAAGGTCGCGGGGAACGAGTCACCCGGCTGGCCGCCGTCGTCACCGCGGGCACGGAGCACCCGGACCCGGTGGTGCTCCTCAGCGAGGTTGACCAGGTGGAAGTACGAGGTGAAGGCCCGGGCGACCTCTTCCGCACGCTCGGCGGAGAACGTGGAGACGACCGCTTCGGCGCGGGTGGCGCCGTCTTCATCGGTGCCCTCGTACGCGTCGATGACCGCCTGGCGGAGCGCCTCGACGTCCCGCAGCAGGTCGTCGCCACCGGTCTCGCGGAGCACCCGTCCGAGCAGGTTGCCGAGGTACCGCACGTCAGCGCGCAGGTCACTGTCGACCGCTCCGCTGACGTCGTCACGCGCGCGTCCGAAGCGCGTCGAACCGTCGATCGCCGTCATCTCGTCCTTCCCGGGTCGGTCCGGGCTGTCCCGGCGTGGCAGCAGCGTACCGGGCGCCGACGCCACGTGACGACGACCGTCCGGACGGCCCGGTCGGACGCGCCCGTCGCTCAGGCCGGGTCGGCCAGGGCGGACGGGAGGCGCATCCGGTCCACGGCCGCGAGGAGCCCGGCGTCGAGACGGTACGCCAGCTCGACCTCGGCGATCACCCGCTCCCGCTCGTCGTCGCTCCACGGGGCCGCGTCGAGCTCCGCCCGGTAGGTGTCGGTGAACGCGGCCGGGTCGGCGACCTGGTCGAAGATCCAGAGCAGCACGCCGTTGGTCTCGAAGCCGAACTGGTCGGCGAGCAGGCGTCCGAGGGCGTGGCCGCCCGTCAGGTCCCCGAGGTAGCGGGTGTAGTGGTGAGCGACGAAGCCGCCGGGCCAGGTCGCCGCGACCTCGTTGAGCCGTCGGACGTACGCCGTCGTCGCCGGCAGCGGGGTGAGCAGCTCGTCCCAGTCCGGTCCGACCAGGTACTCCAGGTCGGCGCGGATGCCCGGCATGCGGGTCAGTCGGCTGGTCACGAACGGGGCGGCGACCGGGTGGTCCGCCATCCGGTCGGCCGCGCACTCGAGCGCGTCGTACACGAAAGCGTACTGCCCGAGGAGGGTCGCGTAGTCGGCGACGTCGCACCGCCCCTCGACCAGGTCGTGCATGAAGCCGCGGCCGGCCGAGACCCCGTGCGAGCGCCGGGTCCGGACCCGCAGGGCCTCGGAGAACGGGACGACGTTCGTGCTCATGAGGTGAGGCTAACCTCACGAGGTGTCCGTCGTCACCCCCCGGCAGGAAGACCCAGGAAAGGAGGCTCGTCCCCCGATGAGCCCCAAGCCGAACCGCCCGCAGCACGTCCTGGTCGTCGACCGCGCCGAGCGCCTCAGCCCGCACATGGTCCGCGTCCACCTCGGGGGCCCCGGGTACGACGCCTTCCTCGAGCACGCCGACCCGGACCGCCTGGCGACCACCGACAAGTACGTCAAGCTCATGCTCCCGAAGCCCGGCTCCGGCCTGCAACCGCCGTTCGACCTCGAGGTGCTCCGCGCGACGATGGCGAAGTCCGACCTGCCGGCCCGCCGTACCTACACCGTGCGCGCCGTCGACACCGTCGCCCGGACCATCGCGGTCGACTTCGTCGTGCACGGCACCGACGGGCTCGCCGGACCCTGGGCCGCCGCGGCCCAGCCGGGTGACCGCATCGCCCTGTCGGGCCCCGGCGGCGGCTGGGCCCCCTCGGAGGACCCGCAGGTCACCCACGTGCTGCTCGGTGACGACAGCGCCCTGCCCGCGATCGGTGCCTCCCTGGAGGCCATGG
Source organism: Curtobacterium sp. MCBD17_030 (assembly GCF_003224255.1). Taxonomy (NCBI): domain Bacteria; kingdom Bacillati; phylum Actinomycetota; class Actinomycetes; order Micrococcales; family Microbacteriaceae; genus Curtobacterium; species Curtobacterium sp. MCBD17_030. The sequence continues at coordinate 20,182 of NZ_QKLI01000017.1, forward strand.
TCCCCACCGCGACGGGCGTCGCCCTGGTCGAGGTGGCCGGCCCCGCCGACGAGCTGCCGCTCGTGCACCCGGCCGGCGTCGAGCTGCGCTGGCTGCACCGCGACGCGGCGGCTGCGGAGCCGGGCACGCTGCTGCTGGCGGCGACCCGCGAGCTGCCCCGTGCCTCCCGGCCGGTGAGCGTCTTCGCGCACGGTGAGCGGGCCGCGATCAAGGGGATCCGGCGGGTGCTGCAGGACGACTGGGGTCTCGAGAAGGCCGACCTGTCGCTGTCCGCGTACTGGGCGCTCGGCCGCGCCGAGGACCGGTTCCAGGAGGAGAAGCGCGAACCGATCGGCGTGGTCTTCGCGGACTGACCCGGGGTCGTCGGTGGCCGTCGGTAGCGTTCCGCCCATGGTCCGGTCCGAGAGCCTCGCACGCTGCTGCGTCCCCGGCTGCGGGGCGGACAGCTCCCCCGACGCACCGGTGCCGCTCTGCACCGGACACGTCATGCTGGTCGGCGAGTTCGCGGCCGAGCACGTCGGGGTGGACGACGTCCTCCCCGGCCCGTGCCTGGTCTGCGGCGGACGGATCGGGATCAGGTTCCCCTCCGGCTCGGTGTGCGCCGTCTGCGAGTGGCGCTTCGGCGACGTGCCGGACGGCGAGCTCGGCGCCCCACGGGTCGACGTCGTGTACTACCTACGGATGCGCGACGACACCGGCGACCGGATCAAGATCGGGACGACGGCGAACCCGCGGCAACGGCTCGGCCGGATCGCCCACCAGGACCTGCTCGGGTTCGAACGCGGCGACCGCACCCTCGAACGGCAGCGGCACGCGGAGTTCGCCGCCTCTCGCTACCCGGGCACGGAGTGGTTCCGCGTGACGCCGGAGCTCCTGGCGCACGTCGACGTCGTCGCCGCCGGCGTGCCCGACCCGTGGGCGCTGCACACGCGGTGGATGAGCGAGGCGCTGGCGCTCCGGTCCTGAGCGTCGGCGGCCCGTGTCGGCCGCGGCCGGCCGTCAGCGGGCGTAGGCGTCGACGAACAGCGGGCCGCGGACCTCGCGCAGGACGTCGACGAGCCGGTCGATCGTCCGTCCGGACACCCCGGACTCCTGCAGGTCCCACGGCCCCAGGACGGGCAGGCGCCCGGTGCGGATCCGGACGACCTCCCACCCGACGGCCCGGGTGGCGCGGTCCTTCCGGCGGTCCGACTCCTCGCGGGAGCCGACGTGTTCGAGCCCGTGTCGACCGGTGGAGTCGTACTCGATCGCGACGCGGAGTTCCGGCAGGATGATGTCCGGCCAGACCTCGACGTGCTCGTGGAAGGGCCGGTCGAGGCGGATCGCGGTGTGCTCGAACGTCAGGTCGAGGCGCTCGCGCAGCCCGGCCCGGAGCTCCGCCTCGACCGCTGAGGCCGGCGCCGGTGCGCACTGGCTGACGAACGACTCCCCCGACGGCAGCCGCGGGGTCTTCGGACAGATCGTCCGGGGCGCGGTCGTCCGGGTGCCGCGGCCGGGGACGCCGGTGCCGCCGGTGCGCGTGCGGGACTTGGTGCGCCGGGACGACGCGACCGCTCCGCCGGGCAGGCCGCGTGCGGGCGCGGCCGGGAGGGTCTGGCGCCCGGTGGAACGGACGGCTCGCTGCGGCACCGGGACGGCGCTCGGCCAGTCCTCGGGCAGCACCGGCCAGCGCTGCGGCTGGGCGAGCACGGCGCACTCCGGGCACCACACCGACCGGCGACGCTCGCGGCCGGGTCGAGACCGCTGCTCGCCCGGGGTGGCGACGAAGACGTGTCCGACGTCGCACTCCCACGTCAGCAGGACGTCGGCGGCCGGCGGGATCTGGGTGAGGACGACGCCGGCGTTCCAGTCGGGGTGGTACTGCCGCACCAGGACGGGCCATGACGCCCACTCCGCACGGAACTCGCCCACGGCGTACGGCACCGGGACACCGCGCGACCACTGCCGCCGGCGCCACCACGCATCCACTGGTTCGGCCACGACCGCACGGTAGGACGAGCCACCGACAGCAGCGGGACCGAGTCGGCCAGGGCGTCGGCGCAAGGTCCCGTCAGCGCGGCGGCGGGACGATCGTGAACCGCTCGGGCCCGGCCTGCGAGCCGTCCTCGAGCACCCGGATGCCGGACTCCCGACAGGCCGCGATGCCGTCACGGTGCACCCGCTCGGGTCGCGGCTTCCGGGGGACGCCCGCGTCGCCGAAGACCGCCCACGCGTTCGCCGCGGCGGCGCTGGTGAACCGGGTGCTGGAGCGGACTCCCGCGAACCCGGCTGCGTCGAACGCCCGCGCCCAGGCCTGCGGCACGCGGTAGTCGCCCATCGTCTGCAGCTCGGCACCGACGCCGAAGCGGACCGCCGTCGGGTCGGTCACATCGGCGAACCGTCGGCCCCGGGAGGCACGCGCCGCAACGACGACCATCTCGCGCGCCCGGGCGGCGAACACGGTGTTCGTGTGCAGCGTGTGGTGCGCCAGTCGTTCCCGCACGGCCACCTCGACCGTGTCCGCCCAGTAGCAGGTGCCGCGCGGGTCGGCGAGGTCGAACCGACCGCCGTCCACCCCGTCGGCGTCGGCCGGCGTCGATGCGAACCACCAGGCGCCGCGGTCGTGCCGCTTGGCCCGGTAGAAGGTGGTGCCGCGGGACTCGGTGGCCGGGAAGTCCGTGAGGTCGAGGTCGTCCGCCGGTCCCTGCTGGGCGACGTCTGTCCGCGCCGGTTCCCGCTCAGGCGTCGGCATGCCAGGCGTGCGCGGCTCGGCGGGCGGCGATCAGGACCGGTTCGACCCGACCGTCACGGAGCGCCTCGGCGGCCGTCGTCCCGCCGAACTCGTCCGCGACGGTGTTGAGCCAGAGCGCACTGCCCCAGGGGTCGATGCCGTCCCGGTCGATCAGGTCGAGCACCTGCCGCAGGTGCGGCAGCGGCTGGCCCGAGCGGCCGAACTGGAACGCGGGGAAGACCCGGGTGCCGTCGCCGATCTTCAGCCCGATCAGGTCGCGCTTCTGGGTGGCCTTGTGGATCGCCTGCCGGGTGACACCCCGCCAGTTCGCCAACGAGGCGGTGTCGTAGAACGGACCGACCAGCGCGTCGGCCTCGTGCTTGACGGTCGGCAGGGCGGCCAACATCCGCTCCGCCAGGGCGTCGACGTCCGCCGTGTCGGTGAGGGCGGCGTCCGCCTCACCGAGCCGGATCCGGTCGGTCAGCGCCCGCAGGAGCGCGGACTCGGCCGGGCTGAGCTCCTCCGCAGTGGCGGCGGCCCGTGTGCGGTGCAGTGTCGATTCCATCAGGACTCCTCTCGACAACCGTGTCAACCCGACGGTACTCGGAGACCGACAACCGCGTCAACCGCTCGTCACGGCGACGTCCCCCGCGGCCGTCTTCCGTCCGGCGCGCCCTCGTGCCAGGGTCGGAACGTGTACACCGACATCACCGGACCCGACCTCACCTCGTACCGCGGCAGCGTCGCCGAACCGGACGACTTCGACGACTTCTGGCGACGCACTCTCAGCGCGGCACGCGAGCACCCGATCGCCGTGCAGGCGGACCGGGTCGACACGGGTCTGGCCACCGTCGACACCTACGACGTCTCGTTCGCCGGGTGGGACGGGCAGCGCATCGCCGCGTGGTTCACCGTCCCCGCCGGCAGCAGTGCCGGCGCACCACTCCCCGCCGTCGTCGAGTACATCGGGTACGGCGGGGGCCGCGGTCTCCCCACCGAGCGACTGCTCTGGGCCTCCGCCGGCGTCGCACACCTGCTGATGGACACGCGCGGGCAGGGCTCGGGCTGGGCGATCGGCGACACGCCCGACCCGGACGGCACCGGCCCCGCGATCCCCGGCGTGATGACGCGCGGCATCGAGTCGCCCGACACCTACTACTACCGGCGCCTCACCACCGACGCCGTCCGCGCCGTCGACGCCGCACGTGACCTCGATCTGATCGACAGTGACCGGATCGCGGTCCTCGGGGGCAGCCAGGGCGGCGGCCTCGCGATCGCCGTCGCCGGCCTGGTCGAGGGTCTCGCCGGGGTGTTCCCTCGGGTGCCGTTCCTCTGTGACCACCGCCACGCGACGCAGATCACCGACGCGTACCCGTACCACGAGCTCGTCGACTACCTGGCGACGCACCGCACCGCGACCGACCGGGTCTTCGGGACGCTCGCCTACTTCGACGGGGTCCTGCACGCGGCCCGCGCGAGCGCACCGGCGTGGTTCTCGGTCGCACTGATGGACCCGATCTGCCCGCCGTCGACCGTGTACGCCGCCTACAACGCGTGGGCGGGGCCGAAGGAGATCACCGTCTGGGAGTACAACGGCCACGAGGGCGGCGGTCCGCACGAGGACGCCGACACGCTCCCCCGGCTGCGCGCGCTGTTCGGCTGACGAGTGGTGGGCGCGGCGTCAGCGGGCGAGGGCCTGCTCGACGTATGCGACGACCGCGTTCGCGTGGCCGTGCCCCATGCCGTGCTCGGTCTTGAGCCAGTCGAGGACCTCCATGTGGCGGTGGTCGTCCAGGCGGTCGGCCGCCAGGTCGAGCCACTCCTGCACGGGTCGGCCGCAGGTGGTCGCGATGCTCGGGAAGTACGACGCCGGGCCATTCGGCTTGCTGCCGTCGGCCGGAGGTGCCGGTTCGCTGACGCGGTGCTCGCGCATGGCGTCACGCTAGGGAGCCGATGCGCCCGTTGGCAGGTCCCGGTCCCGCTCACCACTCGATGCGAGCGAACTCCTCGCGCAACCGCACCGCACGACCCGGGTGCACCTGGGCGACCCAGCCGATCCGGCCGAGCAGGTGCGCCCGGAAGTCCGCGTGCCCGCCACGGTCCTGCGACGCCGAGCCGTGCACCACGCAGTTGTGCAGGATCGCGTGCAGCCGGTCGACCTCGCGGCGGACCGGTGCGGTCCGCGCGTTGACGACGACGCCGGTCACCGACTGGCGGACACCGGAGCGTCGGACCCGGGTCTTCCGGGCGTTGAGCCGGTACCCCTGGTCGGTGACGATCCGCTCGACCCCGCGGAGGAACGCCTCCGGTCGCCGCGCCAGCTCGGCCCCGCCGCTGAACGTCAGGTCGTCGGCGTACCGGGTGTAGGCGGCACCGACCGACGCAGCCCATCCGGCAAGTCGGGCATCGAGGTGTCGCAGCACGGTGTTCGCCAACGCCGGCGAGGTCGGGGCGCCCTGTGGCAGGTGCGCCTCGGCGAGCACCCGACGGAGCGCCGCCCGCTCGTCCGGATCGCCCCCGGGAGGCATCGCGGTGAGGACGTGCGGCGGCACCCGGTGCGTGCAGAGGCCGGTGAGGACGTGAGCGAGCGGTTCGGCGAACCCGGCGCTCCGGAACACGCCGTACACCGACCGTGCCCGCACACTCGCGAAGAACGTGGTGAGGTCCGCCGACACCACGATCTGCTGCCCGACGTGCACGGCGGCACCCGTGACGACGCTGCGCCCGGGCACGAACCCGTGTGCCGCGTCGTGCACCGGCAGGACCGCGAGCAACTCGTCGAGCACGGTGCGCTGCGTCCGGCGGAGCAGGTCCATCGGCTTCTCCAGCAGCCGCGGCGTCCGTCCGGGGCGGCGGACCCACTCGTGACGGTGGTGGTGCAACGGGCTGGAGGGGCCCGGCCGACGGTTCCAGCCGCGGGTGTCGGCGAGCCAGAGCAGCCGACCGACGGTCACGTCGAGTTCCCGCGCGAGCTCGGGCAGCGTGTCGACCAGCAGGCGGCTCGACACGCTGGGTACCGCCTGGACGGCGACTGCGCGACGGAGCAGCACCCGGACGGGTCGTCGGTCGCGCCGCGAGTCGTGCAGGCGCACCAGCGGCGGCGACCCGGCCAGGACCGCGGCCAGCCGGCGCGGCGCATCGACGGGAGGCCTTGGGGACGCCTCGAGTGCCGCCCGGACCGCGAGCCCCACGTAGGCGCGCTCCACACCGATGACGTCGTACCCGGCGGCGGTCAGGTGGTCCGCGTCCCAGCCGTCGGCCGCGAGGAAGGCGTCGGCCAGCGCGGTGGCGACGACGTCGAGGGAGGTGGGGTTCCCGGGGGACCTGTCGGTGCCTCCGTGAGGACGCGCGCGCGGAGCGCGCCGAGCCTCTCGGGGCGTGTGGTCCTGCTGGTACTGCGTGCCCCGGGGTGACCCCGGAGAGGTCGACGCGTCACGCGCGCCGTCCGCCTCCCCCGGGAACTCCACGTGCCCACCATAGGAGGAAGCCGCTACCGTGACGAGCGACACCGCCGTCCCTGTGAGGAGCACCATGCCCGACACCACCGGAGCCCGCTACCGCGACCTGCCGACCGACGAGAAGCTCGCCGTGCTGCTCGACGAGGAGCGTGAACTCGACCACGACGCGTTCGACCTCGACGATGCCTGGGCGGTGGGGTCGTGGCTGCGGGCGACCGCGCTCGAGCGGGGGCTCGGCATCGGCTTCGCGGTGTCCTTCGGCGAGCAGCGGGTGTTCCACGCCGCGACACCCGGGTCCGCCGCGGTCAACGACGCCTGGCTCGACCGGAAGTTCCGCGTGGTCCGGCACTTCGCGCACGCCACCCTGGCGGTGCGGACGCAGTACGAGCTCGGCGGGTCGTCCTTCGACGAGGCCGCGGCACTCGACCCCCGGCAGTACCAGGCCGCCGGCGGCGGGTTCCCGCTGTTCGTCCGCGGCAACCTCGTCGGGGCCGTCGGCGTGAGCGGGCTGGAGATGCACGACGACCACGCCCTCGTGGTCGAGGCCCTGCGCGCGCACCGCGCACGACGGGACGAGCGCCTGTGACCGGGACGGGCCTCCCGGACGACTGCGTCTTCTGCCACCTCATCGAGCACGACGACCAGGGCACGGCCTGGATCGAGCGCGAGCCGGACGCCGTCGCGTTCCGGCCGCTGCCGGAATCGGAACTCGCTCCCGGACACACGCTGGTCGTCCCGCGGGAGCACGCCACGGGCCTGCTGGACGTGTCCCCGGACGCGCTCCGAGCGACGACGTTGCTCGCCCAGCAGGTCGGCAGGGCGATGCGCGCCGCGCTCGGCGCGACCGGGGTCGTCGTGCTCAGCGCGACCGGTGCCGACGCCGGGCAGAGCGTGCCGCACCTGCACTTCCACGTCGTGCCGTCGTGGCCCGACGACGGGGTGCTGCGCTGGCCGGAGGCGCGGTCCGCCCACGTGGTGGACGGGGACGCGTCGGCGATGCTCGCGGAGATGTTCGAGTGACGGACGCCGAGCAGCCGTCGGTGGTCCGGCTCCTCCGGTCCGCCGCGCTGAGCCCGACCGAGTACGCGTCCGCGGCGACCGCACCGGCACATGCCCGACTCGTGTTCCTCGCCGGGTCGTGTCCGCTCGACGCGGGCGGCGCCACGGTGGCCCCGGGTGACCACGCCGCCCAGGCCGAGCAGTGCATCGCGAACCTGCGGCAGGCACTGGCCGACGCCGGGGCACGGATGACCGACGTCCTCAGCACTCGTGTGCTCGTGGCATCGTCCCGCCAGGCTGACCTGGTCGCCGCCTGGCGGGTCGTCCGCGACGCGTTCGGCGAGCACGATGTGCCCAGCACGCTGCTCGGCGTCACCGTCCTCGGGTACGACGACCAGCTGGTCGAGGTGGAGGCGGTGGCCGCGGTCGTCGATGCGCCCTGAGGCAACCGATGGCCAGGCTCAGTCGTCGGCGGGGACCGAGCGACGGCGGCTCGCCAGGACGGCGACGACGCCGAGGACCACGACGATCGCGACGACCACACCGGACGGGAGGTTCGGGACCAGCTGGTCTCGAGCCTCCCGTCCGTCCGATCGGGTCAGCGGCGGCCGCGCCGGACCACGAGCGTGACGAGCCCGGCCAGGCCGAGCCACACGAGCGGGCGCGTGACACGGCGGCGCTTCGCGACCCAGCCGCCGTCGGTGGCGTTGCCGGCGTCGTTCGGGGCGTAGAGGTTGCCGTCCGTCGGTGCCTGGTGGCCGCGGAGCGCGAAGACCTCGACCGCGGGTGTCGTGATGCGGTGGAACAGCCACGGCACGATGAACTCGGCGACGACGAACGACGCCTGGAGGCGGCCGACGTAGCGGTTGCGCTTCGGGTGCACGGCCTGCGCGACGACGGCCTTGGCGGCCCGCTGCACGGAGACGGTGGGCGGCAGCGGGTGCGAGGCCTTGTCGGTGTAGTTCGCGCCGTTCTGGTAGATCGGGGTGTCGATCGTCGACGGCAGCACCGCGCCGAAGCGGATGCCGGTGCCCTGGTGCTCGTCGGCCAGGACGTCCATCAGCCCGAGGGCGGCGTGCTTGCTCGTCACGTAGGCCGACTGGTACGGCGCGGAGAGCAGCGACTGGATCGAGCCGACGAGGACGTAGGTGCCTTCGCCGCGCTGCTTCCAGTGCGGCAGCAGGGCCTTGACCGCGTGGACGTGCCCGTGCAGGTTGGTGTCGACGACGCGCTTGAACGCCTCGGTCGGGGTCTGCTCGAACAGGCCGTACACGAAGAGCGCCGCGTTGCCGACGAACACGTCGATGCGACCGAAGCGGGCGGTGACGGTGGCGACGAGGTCGTTGACCTGCCGCTCCTCGGCGACGTCGGTGGGGATCGCGACGGCCTCGACACCGAGCGCGCGGCACTCGGCGGCCGCGGCCTCCAGGCTCTCCTTCCCGCGTGCAGCGAGGACGAGCGTGGCGCCCTGCTTGGCGAACTCGTGCGCAGCAGCCCGGCCGATGCCGCTCGATGCTCCGGTGATGACGACGACCTTGCCGCGGAAACGATGACCCATGCGTCCTGACTACCCGCCCGCACTGGTGGCGAGCACAACGCTGTCCCCCGACCGCAGTGCTACCGCTCCGCGGGACCTGCGGGACCTGCGGCGCCGAGGGCCGCGTCCGTCCGCTGCCCGAGCGCTCCGACGAGCGTGGTGACGTACGTGCGGGTGAGGTGCTGCGAGTCGCGGTAGACGAGGACGTTGCCGATCACCGCGGGGCAGGCCCCCTGCACGCAGAACGACGGCGTCATGTCCGTCACGACCGCCCCGGGTGTCGTCCGCGCCACGGCGACGAGCCGGTCCGCCGCAGCGAACGCGCGCCCGGTGCTGATCCGACAGGACCCGGGGTCGACGCGGTGTTCGTCGACGCAGTGCTGCACACCGCTGCCGACCGCCGGGGTGTCCGGGATCGCGACGATCCTCGCTCCGCGGTCGATGAGGGGCTGCCAGGAGGCTCGGTACCCGTCACCCGCGCTCCTCGCGGGGTCCGTCCCCTCCGGTGCACCCCGGAGGTCGGCCCGAGCGGACGTGAACACGAGCGTGTACGGCGCTGCGGCCGCGAGGGACCGGTCGACGGCACGGTTCCACACGCCGCAGCGTCGTTCGTCCGCGGCGGAGACGTCACTCCAGCGGACGTGGGAGAACTCGCACCCGCCCTTCACCATGAGGTGCAGCTCCCATCCGCGCTGCTCGGCGAGGGCGATGAGGGCTGAGGACCACTGGTGTGCGTGGGAGTCGCCGATGAGCGCCACCCGGGTGCCGCCGTGGACGCCGACGACGCAGCTGCGGGCGTCGGTCGCCTCGGCCTGACAGTCGTCCCACGTGGGGTCCACGTCGTAGGCGGCGGTCATGGTCGACGGGGTGGTCCCGCGTCCGGGCTCCCCGGCGACCGCGCACCCACTCCCCGGCGCGATGGCAGCGGCACCCCAGCACCGGTCGCTGTCGGTGCGGAGTTCGGTGGCGAGGGCACGGTCCTCCCGGAGCTGCCCGGTGAGGGTGCCCCACCCGACGGCCGGGACGACGAGCACGAGGGCGGTGGCAGCGGCCACGACGGCCAGGGTGACGCGCGGTCGGTGGTGGGCGAGCCTCCCGGCCGTGACGGGTCGTTCGACGAGCACGGTGGTGAGGTGTGCCAGACCCGCGGCGAGGACGACCGTGACGGCGACACGCGCCGGCGCGGGCAGGTCGAGGGCCCGTGGGAGCAGGAGGGCGACCGGCCAGTGCCAGAGGTACAGGGCGTACGAGACCCGGCCGAGCCAGCGGACGGGTGCCAGGCGCGTGGCCCGGCCGAGGACGCCGGTCTCGGTCCGTCCCGCGATGACGAGGGCGGTGGCGGCGACGGGCAGGACGGCAGCCGTCCCCGGGTACACGACGGCGGGGGTGAGGAGGAGGCCGCAGACGACGAGCCCGAGCCACCCGGTCACGGCGAGGGCCGCCCGCATACGCGGGCCACGCACGGCACCGGGGGCGGCGTCGGGAGCGAGGGCGAGGATCGCGCCGACGCCGAACTCCCACGCCCGGGTGTGCGGCCAGAAGTACGCGGGTGCCGGGTCCGTGGTGGTGAGGACGGACGAGCAGGTGAGGGACGCGGCGACGACGACCACGACGGTGACGAGGACGGCGCGCTCGCCGGACCCTGGTCGTCGAACCACCCGCCACACCGCCAGGAGCAGCAGCGGCCACAGGAGGGTGAACTGCTCCTCGACGCCCAGGGACCAGAAGTGCTCGAACGGCGTGGACGGGTCCCCTGCGGCGAGGTAGTCGGTGCTGGAAGCGGCGAGCGCCCAGTTCTCGACGGCGAGCGCGCTGGCGGCGAGCTGGGCACCGAGGGTGGGCCAGTCCTGGCGTGGGGTGAGTATCACGGCGGCGGTCGCGGTGGCGGCGAGGACGAGGAGTGCGGCGGGTGCGAGTCGGCGTGCCCGTCGGGCCCAGAACGCGGGGAGGTCGATGTGTCCGGTGTCGCGGAGCTGGCGGAGGAGCTGTCCGGTGATGAGGAAGCCGGAGACGACGAAGAAGGCGTCGACGCCGACGAACCCGCCGCGGAGCCAGCCGAGGTCGAGGTGGTAGACGAGCACGAGCACGACGGCCACGGCGCGGAGGGCGTGGACGTCGGTGCGGAAGGGGGCCTGCTGCGTCGGCATCAGGGGCGACGGTAGGGACGCCGGGTGAACGGAAGGGGACGTGGGGCGGGTGCGGTATCCGGACTCGTGGAGTGGCCGCGGTTGACCGGTGCCGCGGATGCGGGGGATCGTGGATCGATGCTCTCCCTCGTCTACATGTCCGTCGCCGCCGACGACCTCACCGACGCTCAGCTCGTCGCCCTGCTGCGTGAGGCGCGTCTGAAGAACGACGCCCTCGGTGTCTCGGGTCTGCTCGTGGCCAAGGACGGCCACTTCATGCAGGTCCTGGAGGGGCCGGCCTGGAGTGTCGAGGACCGGTTCGGCGCGATCCAGCGTGACCCGCGGCACCGGGACGTCCGTTCGTTGAGCCGCGAGGACATCGACGCCCGCCGCTTCGACGGCTGGTCGATGGCCTTCGGTAACCCGTCTGATGCGGAGCTCCGGGACGAGCCGGGGTTCAGTGACTTCCTGCAGCGCCGCGGTGGTCTGCCGGCCGGGCTGTCGGGTTCGCCGGCGGATTGGCTGCTGCGCTGGTTCCGTGGGCGGGAGCTGCGCGACACCCCGCTCGAGTCGGTGTCGGTCGGCCGTCACGCCGCCTGACCGCCTGGCCGCCTGGCCGCTGCACCGCACACGGAGCACGCACTGTTCACCTGACCTGGTCAGGATGGCCGGATGACCGCTCCCACGACCGGCTCCCTCGCGCGGCGTCTCCGGCTGCGGGACGCCGTCGTGATCGGGCTCGGCTCCATGATCGGCGCGGGCGTGTTCGCGGCGTTCGCCCCCGCGGCGTCCGTCGCCGGCAGCGGCGTGCTCGTCGCGCTGCTGGTCGCGGGCGTCATCGCGTTCTGCAACGCCACGTCGTCGGCGCAGCTCGCGGCGCAGTACCCGACCTCGGGCGGTGCGTACGTCTCCGGCCGGGAGCGCCTCGGACCCTGGGTCGGCTTCACTGCCGGGTGGGGCTTCGTGATCGGCAAGACCGCCAGTTCGGCGGCGATGGCGATGACGGTCGCCGTGTACCTGGTGCCCGAGGCCTGGCAGCGGCCCGTCGCGGTCGCCGTGGTCCTGTCCCTCACCGTGGTCAACACGCTGGGCATCACGCGGACGGCGTTCCTCACCCGGGTCCTCGTCGTGGTCGCCCTCGTCGCCCTGACCGTCGTGGTCGCCCTGGGGCTGGCGCACTCCGGGCCGACCGCGGACGACCCGGGCGTCGCCGCGACGCCGCTGGGGGTCCTGCAGGCTGCCGGCTTCCTGTTCTTCGCCTTCGCCGGGTACGCCCGCATCGCGACCCTGGGTGAAGAGGTGGTCGATCCGGCGCGCACGATCCCCCGGGCGATCACCACCGCCCTCGGGATCGCGCTCGTCGTCTACGCGTTGGTCGCGCTCGCCACGCTGCACGCCCTCGGGCCGGGAGGCACGGCCGCCTCGGCCGCGCCCCTCCGGTCCGTCGTCGCCACGGCCGGGCAGCCGTGGGCCGGCGTCGTCGTGCAGGTCGGTGCCGCCGCTGCTGCCCTCGGGGCGCTCCTGGCGATGATCGCGGGCATCGGGCGGACGAGCCTCGCGATGGCGCGGAACCGGGACCTGCCGGGGTGGTTCGCCGCCGTGCACCCGCGGACGGCGGTGCCGGCGCGTGCCGAGTTCGTGCTCGGTCTGGTCGTGTGCGTCCTCGTCGCCGTGACCGACCTGCGGGGGGCGATCGGGTTCTCGTCCTTCGGGGTGCTGCTGTACTACTTCGTCGCGAACGCGGCCGCCTTGACACAGGAGCGGCGGGACCGGCGGTACCCGCGCCTCCTGGCCGTCATCGGTGCCGCTGGGTGCGTCGTCCTGGTGGCGGCGTTGCCGTGGCCCTCGATCGTCGGCGGGGTCGTCGTGACCGCGCTCGGGCTCGTCTACCGAGCCGGGCGTCTCATCGCGCAGCGTCGCCGGCCCCGCTGAGGCTGCGTCAGGGTTCTTGCGATCCCTGGGCGTCCTCCTCGCTGGGGTCCGCGTCGGCGACGAGGGCGTCCTCGTCGGTGCCCGGGTCGTCCTCGGGCATCGCGTCCGAGTCGAAGGACAGGTCGTGCTGCAGACGCTCGGCCGTGACGGGTTCGCCGTCGACCATGGGTGCTCCCTCGTGGCTGTCGCTCATGCGGACAGCCGACTCCCGCGCGCCTGGGAGGCGTCGGAGCCGTGCCCGTGGGGCGTCGCGGACGGCCACCTCGATCCCCGCCGGCAGCGCCGCGGCCGCCGCGAAGGCGATGGGATGGCCGTACCCGAACAGGAGCGCGTGTGCAGGGAGCGGCCACTGACCGAGCACCGGTGTCAGGAGTCGGTGGGGACGACGCGCCCGCTCGGACGTCTCCGCACCCGCTCTCGTCAGCGAGCCGTCCACCCTCCGTCGATCGGCAGCGCGGTCCCGGTGACGAGCGAGGCCCCCTCGCCGGCCAGGAACGTCACCGCCGCGGCGACCTCCTCCGGCTGCCCGATCCGGTGGAGTGCCGCGATGCGCTCGACCGTGTCGGTCCGGAACGCCGCGTCGGACAGCGCGGGAGCGGTGCCGTCCGTCTCGATGAAGGTCGGCGCCACCGCGTTCACCCGGATCCCGTACTGGCCCCACTCGACCGCCAGGCACTTGGTCAGGTGGATCACGGCGGCCTTGCTCAGGCAGTAGACCGACTCCCCCGGCAGGGCGACGAGCCCGGCCTGCGAGGCGACGTTCACGATCGACCCACCGCCGGCGGTCCGCATGTGCCGGGCGACGTGCTGCGAGACGAAGAACGTCGACTTCGTCGTGAGCGCCCACACCGAGTCGAAGTGTTCCTCGGTGACGTCGAGCGCGTCCTCGACGATGCCGCCGCCGGCGTTGTTCACGAGCACGTCGATGGTCCCGAGGTCGGCGATCACGTCGTCGACGGCCCGGCGACACGATGGCAGATCGGTGACGTCCATCGCCACGACTGTCACCCGGCGGCCCATCGCGCTGATCTCCGCCGCGAGCTCAGTGGCGGACTCGGTGTCGCGGACCCCGAGCGCGACGTCCGCACCGTTCGTGGCCAGGTCGAGCGCGATCGCCCGTCCGATCCCACGGGAGGCTGCGGTCACCAGGGCGACGGAACCGGTCAGGGTGGTGGGCTGCATGGCGTGTCCTTCACAGGTCGGGCCGCCGGAGGCGGTGCTGACGGGAGGCGCGGCTGGCGTCGTCGCCGCAGCCATCCTCGCGCAGACTGCCCAATCCCGGCCTGTGCGACCTCCGGGGACCGCGCGCGGTGGTCCGGGGCTCCTGGGAGTCCCGCCTCCCGCGTCGACGCTACAACCTGGGGGAGGCTCAGGGCAGGTGCGACGAACGTGGTGGGTCAACCGATCTCAGGAGGCCCGGATGGACACCGGACAGTTCGTCGACCTGGTCGCGCAGCGCGCGGACATCACCCACGTGCGGACGCGGGCGCGTCCGCTCACCGATGCGACCCTCAGCACCCTCGCCGAGCGACTGAGCGGTGGCGAGGGTGCCGCCGTCGCCGCTGAGCTGCCGGATGAGTTGCAGCACTGCCTGACCGGCGTGGACGAGGCGCCGGAACGTTTCGACGCGGACGAGTTCGTCCGGCGCGTGGCCGGGCGGGCTGACATCGACGAGTCTACCGCCCGCGAGGGCGCCCGCGCGGTGTTCGACGTCCTGCACGAAGCGGTGCCCAAGGGTACGTGGGAGAACCTGACGACACAGCTGCCGAACGACCACCTGACGGCGTTCGGGCTGTCGACCTGACCTGCGCCGTGCGAGACGCGCGGACCTGGAGCGGCTCCGGGAACGCGCCGAGCACCCGCCCCGACCACGGACGGGATCAGCCCGGTCGCGGGCCGCCTCCTCGCGGCCGACCCCTGGTCAGCTGATCCGGAGTTGCGACACCATCGGGCAGGTGAACGGGTCTCGCGCAGCGAGTCCGACGCGGTTCAGGTAGGCGACGACGATGCCGTAGGAGCGCAGCAGCGTGGTCTCGGTGTAGGGCACGTCGAGGCTGTCGCAGTGGTCCCGGACCAGGAGCCGTGCCTGCTTGAGGGCGGGGCGGGGCATCGAGGGGAACAGGTGGTGCTCGACCTGGTAGTTCAGGCCGCCCATCAGGAACGACACCCACCAGCCGCCGCGGATGTTGCGGGACGTGCGGACCTGGCGGGAGAAGAAGTCGACCTTCGCGTCGTGGGCGATGGTCGGCATGCCCTTGTGGTTCGGGGCGAACGAGGCACCCATCATCACGCCGAACACGGCCAGCTGCACCCCGAGGAACGCACACGCCATCCCGAACGGCAGGAACCAGAACACGGCGGTCAGGTAGATGCCGAACCGGGCGACGAGCAGGGAGCCCTCGATGACGCGGTGCCGGCGGTCCGCCGTGGTGCCGGTGCCGCTCACGACAGCGCGGACGGCGGACCAGTGCAGGTTGATGCCCTCCAGCGTGAGCAGCGGGAAGAAGAGCCATCCCTGGAACCGGGTGAACAAGCCCTTCAACCCGGTGACGGGAGCGTCTTCGGGGATGAAGGCGATGACGCCCGGCGCGATGTCCGGGTCCTTGCCGATCGTGTTCGGGTTGCCGTGGTGACGGGTGTGCTTGTTCATCCACCACGAGTAGCTCAGGCCGACGAGGAACGTGCCGACGTACCGGCCGGCCCGGTCGTTCCACCGCTGCGAGGCGAACACCTGACGGTGCGCGGCCTCGTGGGACAAGAAGGCGAACTGCGTGAACAGGACCCCGAGGACGCCGGCGACGATGAGCTGGAACCACGACTCGCCGAGGAACGAGAACGCCACCCATGCGAGGGCGAGCGTCCCGATCAAGGACCCGAACAGCGACCAGTAGAACCCGGTGCGGCGACGGAGCAGGTCGTGCTCCTTCACCTGTGCCAGGACCGCCGAGTACGTCGATGTGCTCGAGCCCCGTCCGTTCGTCGCGGGACGGGTGCGGGTGTAGCCCGACTGGACTGGGGTGGTGGTCAACGAGGGACCGACCTTCCGTCATCGTGGCCCTTCGACCAGCGCACAGGAGTTCACGCAATCGCGCTTGCGATGACGATATGGGTCGAAGATGCGAATCCACCGCCACCATGCGGAACTCATGGTGAATCGCCGCTGAACGCACCGGCCGTGCTTCGATGTGGGGATGCTGCTGCACGCCGAGACCACCGGAGCGGGACCCGAGGCGGTGGTGCTCCTCCACGGGATGACGGGCTCGGCGGAGAGCTGGTGGCGCATCACGGGCCTCCTGGCCGACCGCGGCGTCCGGGTGGCCGCACTCGACCTACCGGGACACGGACGCTCACCACGCTGTCCGACGATGACCGTGCTCGATGCCGCAGCATCGGTGGCGCAGACACTCGACACGCTGGGCGTCCGGCCGACGGTCACGCTCGGGCACTCGTTCGGCGGCCTCCTGCTCGCCGCGGCCGTCGCGACCGGACGGTTCGATCCCGGCTTCGCGGTGTACGTCGACGCGCCGTTCGCCACCCGCGGTGGGCACGACCGGACCGAGGCGCAGGCCGAGTACGTAGCGGATCGGGACAGCCGGACGATGGACCGGCTCCGCGCGGACAAGCCGCACTACGGCGAGCGCGACTGTCAGGTAGAGGCGCTCGCCGCCTCCCGGTTCGACCCGGCGACGGCGGCGGCGATCGCGGCAGGTCCGGGCGGTTCGTGGCCCCCGCGCCCGGGCTCGGTCGTCGTCCGGGCCGACCCGAGCCACTACGTCGACGACGAGACGGCGGCGGCCCTGGCGTCGTCGGGCGTGAAGGTGCGGAGCATCCCGGGGGCGGCGCACTCCGTCTGGTACAGCCACTTCGACGCGTTCGTGGCGGCGCTGCCGGAAGTGTTCGATCGCTGACGACCGCCGCGACGTGGTCGGGCACCTCGATGTCTGACACGATCGGCGCATGCCCCTCGACGGAACTCCCCCGGACCGTGTCGGCTTCCTGACCATCGGTTCGTTCGACCCCGCCCGCCCGTCCCTGGGCATCGAGGACACCCTCCGTGTCGTCGAGCGCGGCGAGGCACTCGGACTGGACGGCGCCTGGTTCCGGCATCGACACCTGCAGCACGGCATCTCCTCCCCCGTCGCGGTGATGGCTGCCGCGTCGCAGCGGACGTCGCGGATCGAGCTGGGCACGGCAGTCACCCCGATCGGTGCCGAGAACCCCTTCCGGCTCGCCGAGGACCTCGGCACCGTGGACGTGCTCCTCGGCGGTCGCCTGAACCCAGGGTTCTCCGCCGGCCCACCGATGAACTACGACCTCTACCGCGATGCGATCTACCCCGACACTGCGGACCAGGAGGACCTCGGGCACGACCGTCTCCTCCGCTTCCGCGACCTGGTCCGCGGAGACCCCGTCACCGACACCGTCGAGCGGCGCGGCATCGAGGAGTTCTCGCGCACGGTGCAACCCCTCAGCACCGGACTGGTCGATCGGCTCTGGTACGGAACGGGCAGCACACGGTCGGCCGTCTGGGCTGCCGAGAACGGCTTCCACCTGCTGACGTCGAGCGTCACCCGCAGCGAGGTCGGCACCGACTTCGCCGCGAACCAGCGGGCCCAGATCGACGCGTACCTCGACGCGCACCCCGCTCCACACACGGCCCGCATCTCCCAGGGGCTCGTGGTCATCCCCACGGACAGCGCGACACGCGAGCAGGAGGAGCGCTACCGCCGGTACGTCGACTCGCGTTCCGGGCGGGTCGGGGTCCCGATCGGGCCCGCAGGGCTGCTCTTCGCCGCGGACCTCGTGGGCAGCTCGGAGGAGATCGCGGACCGCTTGCGTGCCGATGCCGGGTACCAGGCGGTCACCGAAGTCGCGTTCGCGCTGCCGTTCGACCTCGAGCCGGACGACTCCGCCCAGATCATCACCGACATCGCGCAGCGGCTCGGCCCGGAACTCGGCTGGAGCCCGACGGACGCCCGGTGACCTGACACGGAGGCCCGTCGCGCGGGACCGACGAGCGCGACGGTCCGCGGCTCACCGGGCGCCGCCGACCCGCCCGCCTCGCGCCGGTGCGATCCGTCTTCCTCGGTGCGACGGCCAGTACGGTCGGGGACATGGACACCAGCGCCCGTCCCGACAGTCGCAGCGAGCCGTTCGCCTCGGGCGACCCGGTCCTCCTCCGGAGCGTGCACGACTTCGGCGCCCGCGGTGACGCCGTCGCCTTCGCGGTTGCCGGCCGGGTCCTGGTCGACGACGACGACCTCGCCGTGGTCGCGAGTCCCATCGGCTCGGCGCTCCGACGTCGCGCCGGTGTCGGCAGCGGTCCGAACGGTCGCCTGGTCCTGCCGTCGGACTGGGACGGCTCGTACGTCGAGGACGGGTGGACGGGCGCGGCCGTCGTCCGCGTGCACCCGAAGGGCTCCCCCTGGTCCGTCTGGCGCTGGCACGACGGTTCCGGCTGGTTGCCGGACTGGTACGTCAACCTCGAGCTGCCCTGGGTCCGGACGCCGCTCGGGTTCGACAGCCAGGACTGGACACTCGACGTCGTCGCCACGACCGATCCGGACGGTACCTGGTCCGTCCGGTACAAGGACGAGGACGAGTTCGCGTTCTACGCCTCGACCGGCCATTGGCCCGAGACCATGCGCGCCGTGATCGAGCAGGCGGGCGAGGACGCGACCGCGGTCGCACGCGCGCGCCGCTTCCCGTTCGACGCCGACTGGACGGGCTGGGTCCCTGATCCCGCCTGGCCGGGTCCCGGACTGCCGACGGACTGGAGCGTGGTCCGGTGAG
This sequence comes from Curtobacterium sp. MCBD17_030, assembly GCF_003224255.1. NCBI lineage: Bacteria > Bacillati > Actinomycetota > Actinomycetes > Micrococcales > Microbacteriaceae > Curtobacterium > Curtobacterium sp. MCBD17_030. The sequence goes on from NZ_QKLI01000017.1 coordinate 38,737, forward strand.
CAGACTGGAGGCCCGCCCAACGCAACCGACGCGGCCTGCGGTGCCGTGCCTCCCGGACGCCGTCCTCCCGGTGGACGCGACGACGGCGTTGACCGGGTTCAGCCTGGCGGACGGGCCGGCGCTCGCGGCAGCGGTCGCGGACCTCGAGATCCGTCGGTGGTTGCCGCTCCCGCGCCCGTACCCGGTGCAGCTCGCCGGTCGGTGGGCGACCGAAAGCACCGAATCGATCCGTGCCAGCGGAGCCGGGCTGGTCCGCTGCATCCGGGTCGGGGGCTCCCTCGCCGGGTGCATCGACGTGAAGCGTGTCGACTGGCGCGCCTGCACGGCCGAGATCGGCTACTGGCTCGCGCCGGAATTCCGCGGTCAGGGTCACGCATCCGCTGCGGTGCGCGCGCTCTCGTCGTGGTTGCTCGACGTCCACTCCTTCGAGCGTGTCGAGCTCCGCATCGCGACAGGGAACTCGGCATCGGCGAGGGTCGCCTCCCACGCCGGGTTCGTTCGCGAGGGCGTCGCGCGGAACGCCGGGTCCACGGATGACCGCCGGGTGGACCTGGCGGTGTGGTCGCGCATCGCGGGAGAGGGGCGAGTCTGAGTCCGAGTGCTGCTCGCATCTCCGGTCCGAGGGCCAGTACGGTCGGAGCCATGGACAACGGCTGGCGCGGAGCTCTCGCAGCGATGACGATCATCATGTTCGCCGGGGCGATCGGGACGGGAGCGAGCGCGCTCGTCATCTTCTCCAGAGCGGGCGGAGACCTCGAGACGATCGCCGCGAACGCGCAGACCATCGTGTGGATGTCGAGCATCTGCGGGACGCTGCTCGTCGGGGCGTTCAGCACCCTGGTCTCGTGGCTCGCGGTCAGTGCCGTCGTCCGCGAGCACCAGAAGGACCGCGAGCAGGCCGCACGCCTGGCGAGCCACATCTGAAACTCGATCCGCGGTTCCCGTCCTGCACCGCACCGCTGGCACGGCGACCCCGGCGACAGACTGTTCTCCGATCACGTCGCCGTCGGAAGAGGTGAAGCGGCCGAGGAGGACGAGCGCGCGTTCCGGTGGGCCCTGCCGGGATCGAACCGACGACATCCACGGTGTAAATGTCCTTGTCCCTGGGCGCAGCCGGACCGGTAGGCAAGTAACCGCAAGCATCGCACCTGTTTGAAGTCCGGTTCTTTGCGGTTGGTTGCCACCGCGTCCGCGTCTTCACCAACACCACACCGACACGCAGAAGCACCACCGCACACACCAGGACTCGCGGCGCCGGCGCCGAAGGCGGCGAAGGTCCGCGCGACGAATTGGCCGCGCCAGGAGCTCGACGATACCCGATTTGATCTGGGCTTTCCTTCATTGGAGATCCCGCGGCGTCGGGTCATGCATAGGGCGTGCATGACCAACGCAACCACCCACACCATCAAGGCCCACAGCGCTCAGACGTCGAACGGTGAGACCGCACCTTCTCGTCGTGGCCGCGGTTTCACGCACGAGTCGGGCCCGCACAACCCGAACATCGAGTGGTACACCCCGGCCGCCGTGTTCAACGCTCTGGGCGTCGAGTTCGACCTCGACCCCTGCTCCCCCGGTTCCGCTCTCTCGAACGTCCCGGCCGTGAGCTGCTTCACCATCGACGATGACGGGCTGACCTCCCCGTGGCACGGCATGTGCTGGGTGAACCCGCCGTACGACGACACGGACACATGGCTCGAGAAGCTGGCCGCACACGGCGATGGCATCGCACTCGTCTTCGCACGAACGGACACCAAGTGGGCGCACAAGGCGATGGCGTCGGCCGACGTCGTCTGCTTCACCGCTGGCCGCATCAAGTTCATCAACGGCCGGACGGGCCGGCCGCAGGGGTCGCCTGGCGCGGGGTCGATGTTCCTGGCGTGGGGAGAGCGAGCCGCGAGAGCGCTCCGCCAGGCCGACCTCGGGCTCTGCTTCTCCGTTCTGAGCTGACCACCGGCTGACCCAGAGGCCCTCGATGCGACTTCGCATCAAGGGCCTCTTCGCGCGCTCACATCACGTCGAGGATGCCAGCGCGCTCCAGCATCAGGAGCATCTGCACGACGTTCGGCCCCACCCGCACCACCGAACCCATCGGTAACGGGGCACCGTGCAGCTGCGCGACGGTGAGGTAGAGCGCCGGCTTGCCGACCCACCGCTCGGGGAGGTCGGATCCGAACCGCTCGCCCTTCGGCGCTGTGTAGATGGCCAGCTCCTCTACCGTCATCGACGCGGTGCCACGACGTCGATGCACGCGCTCCCAGTGTTGCAGTTCGGCGTGCTGTGCTCTCTGGGCGACGGCAACCATCAGCTCGACGCTATTCGAGGCACCCGGCAGCAGGTGAACCAGCGCGGCTCGCGGATCATTGAACAGCAACCAGTCTCCGCTGATGTGGACGAGGGTGTGGGCTGACGGCTCGGCGGTCACGACGGCGGCCTACGCCGTCCCGCACGAATGTCGGCGAGGTAGTCGAGCGGTTGTTGCAGCGACCACAGCGCATCGAGCAGGTGGCCATCTTCCGGCATTGCCCAGCCGAGGAGAGCGGTGGCCTCAGCGGCTGCCCGGACCACCGCGGTCCAACCAGCGCGGATGTGAACGCGCCGGACTTCGTCGGGCGCATCCCGCTTCGCAACGCGCGCGTACTCCCCAGTCCCTTCCGGCGGGATGACGAGCTCAACGATCAGCCCGACGCCGCGACCCAGCGTGAGGACCTGCGCGCGAACGCGGACCTCCGCGTCTTCGTCAGGCCCGCTGCGGTACTCGATGAGCATCGGCTCGCCAGCGGGCAGCGACGACGAATGTGCATCGACGGTCGACCGCAGGCACGCCCACGAGATGGCTCGCCACGTACCGCTGCCCGATTGCAGGACGGAGAGAGTCTCGGCCGCGAGGTGCTGCTTGGCCTCGGGGTAGCGGCTCATGCGAGGCCCATAGCTGTCGGCGCCATCGCGCGTGGCACCTCGGTTGGTCCTGATCGGTTCACGAGAGGTGTATGCGCGGACTGCAAGACGAGAGTGCGTACGGACGGACTGACGACGGCATCGGATCTCGTGTTGATCCTCCGCACGCGGTGGGTCCGCAGACCGATGGTCCCAATGCGCCGCGGGGGCTGAGTTCATCACGCCCACGTCTATGCGGCGAACCGCGGCGTCGACGCGACTTTCCCGGTGATCGGCGCGATCTGGGCAGTATGGAGCAAGCGGCGACTTGCCCCTGCTCGACGAACGAACGGGCTCGTCAAGTCGCCGCAGATCGCCGCTAGCAAGCCGATCGGAAGGGGTAGGAGACCCCTTGACTTGAAGACTTATGTATTTGGTAGATATAGAAGAAGAAGAAGAAGAAGAAGTAGTTCGACCCTAGATCCCCATACCTATATACCTCCCCAAGGGTCTATAGCCGTACCCCCCCCCGCACCGGGTACGCAAGGAAGCCGGGCAAGGTCTGCCCAGGTCAGAACGGCTTTTCATCAACTTTCGTGGCGCGTGACGGGCAAGCAGCATCCGTCCGGAACGACGGTCGGGCACCCAGGATGCACGTCCGGAGCCCGTGCTGAGTTGGTTTATCAGCCCCCTGCCTCCCTGACGACGGTGGCTGCAACGCGCCAGCATCGCCGTCGAGGGATGGAACCGAAACACAGGTCAGCTCAGCCCGTCTTGGTCACTCCGAGATTTTCGCCGCATAGGTGTGTGTGGACAGCAAACAGCCTGTCCGTCCACCACGAGGAAGCGAACACATGTCCACCATCAACCAGCCAACCACCAACGGCGCAATGTCACTCCGAGAACTCGCGGGAGCGGCCGACGTCACCATGGGCACCGTGTACGCATGGAACGCCAAAGGCATCCTCCCCGAGTCCTCGTTCAAGGTCGACGGGAAGTTGTGGATCCCCCGAGCGGACGCGGACGTGCTCATCGCAGAGCGGCGTGCGGACAAGCAGCGGTTCTTCGGTCAGAACACAGAACCGTTCCCGCCGGATGTTGAAACGGTCGGGCTTGAGTGGCTCGCTGCCCAGCTCAACGTGACAACACGCCGGGTGTGGGCACTCAGTGCAGAGGGCGCGTTGCCTGCATCCGCGCGTCGGATCGGGCGGTCCATCCAGATCCCCCTCGAGGATGCACGCGCGTTCGTCGAAGAGCGGCGCAGCCGCAGGCGGCGCCCCTTCCCGCGGCACCGGCAGGAGTCCCGGGCGACCGTGGGCCTTGGCTGGCTCGCCGACGAAATCGGCTGCCCTCGACAGTCGCTGTACTACATCATCAACGTCGTCCCGCTTCCGGACTCGACGTACTACGTCGGGAACGAGATGCGAATCCCGCGCCCGGACGGCGAGAACTGGGTCGCGGACTTTTCCGCGTCGCTTGAAGCCGACAACGCGAACGGGCGACGCCTCGGTGCAGCGCTGAATCGATCGCGAGCCGTGTGACGGTGGTGGGTCGGCCGACCAGCATCAGCCGACCCACCAGCTGGGATCGTCTGGGTCAGATCACCTCGTCGCGATACGCGGGCTGCGAATACGTGAGACCCTCCCAGCGGACTTGGAATGGCCAGCCTCCGCCACTCGTGACGATTCCACGGCACCCGCCAGGCACGAACGTCCGACTCGTCCCACCATGGTCCTTGCTCGCAGCCACAACGGTTCCGGCAGCGATCTTCATAGCTGTTCCTTTCCTCACGGCGGCCGAACATCGGCAGCACGACGCCTATGCGCGGACAGCCGAGGCTTTCATCGGTCCGTGACAGGAACTTCGTCGGGCGTGATCGCCAGGGTCGCATGACGGGGTGCGGTTCGTCGTTGGTGCTGGCGGCGGCATCGAAGACACCATCTTCCTCCGCGCATATCAGGGCGGAACACGGCGACCCGCCCCGATTTCGAAGAGGATCTGATGAGCAACACGAACGATGAATGGTGGAGTCGAGCTCAGCAGCGGACGGACATCCTTGACCTGGGCCAATGGTCCACTTGGCCCGTCGACGTCACTCCCGCGCTCGTCGCCCTCGAACACGCAGGTCTCCCGGCCACCGTCGAGACATTCGACACGGTCCGTCTCGCCGACGGTCGCCGCGCCCGCGTGGCACCGGCAGCATCCCTCCGCCGTCAACCCGAAGTTGATCCCAACGAGCCGGAACTGCTGCTCGTACCCAAGTCCTCATACGTCGCCCCACGAACGATGGTCGAAATCGCCCGCGCCTCGCCGAACGTGCTGCTCGTCAACGGCTCACAGGTGTGGGAGGACGGCCGACAGATCGCCGGCGAGCGCGCGTTTCAGATGCGCGGCGTCGACCGGTACGCGGTGTTCGCTGTCGCGCGCACCCTTCCCGTGGCGAGCGGCCGCATCGACCAACTCGCGGCCCGCACAGGCATGAGCGTCGGACGGATCGGTGACGCGCTCACCATCCTCGGCGACGCAGTCCGGCACGTCGACATCGGTTGGGAAGCGGTGGACATGTTCGCTCTCGCCGACTGGGCGATGACCTACAACGGGCCCGGCGGCATCGCCACCAGCTGGCACCACCCCGGCACCGTGGAAGAGCAAGCACGTCTCCTCATCGACGCCGGAGCACTCGTCTCCGGCGCATGGGCAGCAATGACCCCGTTCCCGGGATTGCCGTATCTCGGACGGGACGGCAACGTCGAGTCAGGACGAACCCGTGTCGCGTTCACTCGCACAATGCCCGACATGGCTGCTCTCGGGTTCACATCCGCCGTCCCTCCGAAAGACGGACCGGCGCGGCCGAAGTTCACCGTCGCCGTCCCCGAAGACGACACCATCTTCGCCACCTCGAACTTCCCCGCCGGCGGCATCACCGACAACACCATCACCGCAGCCACTCTCATGCACCGCTACCACGAGGTCGACCTCGCCAACCAGGTCCGCGGCCGTATTCACTTCCAGGCCGATGTCTACTACGACCTGATTCACCAGCTCCCGGACTAATGGGACTCGACATGGCTTCGAGGCAGGAACGCCAGCTTCGCCAACGCCAACTCGACGCCCTCCGCGGCATCGCCACCGTCCCACTCGGCAAGTTCCCGACCACGCAATCCGTCCAAGCGCCGAACTCAGCCGAGGTCGCCGACCGGATGCGGCAGATCGTGGTAGCCGACCCAGGAGACGACGGCGTAGGTCTGCGATCGGTAGCTGAGATCCAAGCGCAGCGGACACTGACCGCTTCACCCGTTGAATGAGCGCGGGCCGCTTGTCCTCGTTCTGCCACCGAGCCCCTTCTGGGGCTGGACGTCTGGCGTTGCCCCTTGGCAGCATGAGCGCCATGGAACTGAAAGGCCGTGACGGGACCGCGACCCTCACCGATGACCACATCGAGTTCAGGTTTGCGTTCAGCGTCCGCGGCGCCAAGATGACCAAGGGCGTGCGGATACCACTGGCGAAGGTGGAGTACCTCGAGTACGAGGACCACCAACTCCGTGTGCGCGCTAAGGGCTGGTCACGCACCCCCGAGCCGAGACGGGACGGGCTGACGTTCCGATTCAACCGCGATGGTTCCGGCGAGGCATTTGCGGACGCGGTTTCCAACGCGACGGGTGTCCCCTTTACGGACCTGACCACGGACGACGTGCAGTGGCGTCAGGAGCAAAAGGAGCAAGCGCGTCGAGAGAGCGAGAACCAGCCGGAACGCCGTCTCATCGCACCCGCCGGCGCCTTTCAGGGGTACTACTTCGAGGGCAGCAAGCTCGCGCACGGGTCTCGCCGGTGGCGTATGGAAGGCGCAACCGCGACGGTGGACGGCACGGTATCGCAACGCTCCTCGACCGGGCGGACGCTCGGTGGTGCGCTCGTCGGTGGTCTGCTCGTCGGAGGCACGGGCGCTGTTGTTGGTGCGGTCGCCGGGTCCGGCATGAAGAAGGACACGTCCAAGCGGTATCTCACGATCGCTACCCCCGACGAAACCATCGTGGTGCCGTTCCCGTCGCCCCTTGAGCGGCAGGCGTGGGAGTTTGCAGCGCGCATCAACTCCTGGGGTCGTTGATAGTTCAGACTTACAGCGCACCAATTGGCAGGTCGCGGGAGAACTGCTCGTCTCAGGTTCAGGCGAAGACGACGCCGGCTGCATGCGCCTCCTGCAGGAACGCGAGGACCTTGTCCGCGTCACGGCCCATGATGTAGCCGTTCCGGCGGACGTCGAGGTGGAAGTCGAAGTCGATGAACGCGCGGACGCTGGCGATGTAGCCGGGCATGAACGACTCGTGTTCCTCCCGGATCTTTACCAAGAACTCGTCGGCGTCGCGGCGGAAGATGTCGACGTCGGTCTCCTCGTCGTCCTGGCAGCCGCAGTCGCACTCTCGCTCCTCGAGGGTCTGGTCGTACGAGTCGACCCAGATGAACCCTTCGATGATGGCGTGCTTCCGGTCCTGCCGGCCGATGTACGCAGCCAACTGCAGCAGCGTCTCGTGAGGGAGGTTCGCGACGTTCTCCGGGTCCGGCGCCTCGCTGCCGAAGACGTGCCGGGAGTGCGGCGCCTGGTCGGAGTCCGGCCGGTGGGTGCGCCGCTGATGTAGGCGAGGTGCCGATTGACGATCATCATCCGCAGCAGCCGTTCGTGGACCACAGTGAGCGCGTCCGCTTCCTCCTGCGTGTCGATAAGCCCGTTGAGGCAGGCCCGTCCGACTATCGCACCCGTGGGGCTGCTGACCGTGTGGGGTGTGACACTGCGGCTTGCTGCCGGCCGCTTCTGGTCTGTGATGTCCAGCACCCACTGTCTATGCGCAGAGTCCGTTAGGGGCGGTCTTCTCCGGCGAAGCGGTGTGCGATCCGGTGCGCCGTGGTGGAAGGCTGCCGGGTATGGGTGATGGGGTGTCGGCGCGGCAGCGGGTGACAGCGTTTTGGGACGAAGCGGTTCGCGGCTGGTTGGACAGCTCCCCGCTGGATGTTCGGCTGCAACAGTGGCAGGCGGCGTACTCGGGGCGCGGCGACGGTGCGGTGCAAGCTGACGCTATGCCGGAGCCGTTCATCGGTCCGTACGCAACTGGCCGGGACCCGGTCATGGTCATGTTGGGGCTGAATCCCGGTGGGGCAGACCTGACGTTCCAAGGCAAAGGCGGAGTGTTCACCGACGCCGTCGGACGTGTGGGCTACACCGAATGGGTGTCGTCGGCGCCGTACACGTCAGAGGCGTGGGAGGGGACGCACGGCCGGAATCGCTACCACCGGAGCCGGGCAGCCTTCGCGTCCAGGTTCCTCGCCGCCGACGTGACACCTGCGGACCTGCTGTACGTCGAAATGTTCCCGTGGCACAGCATCAAGGTGACCGGCTCGATGCACCCCACACCTGCGGTTCTGGCGGAGTTCGTGTGGGAGCCCTTGGCTGAATGCGACGTGGCGCAGGTGTTCGCGTTCGGCGCTCCGTGGCTCACATCCGGAGCTGCGGTGAGTACCGCTCCCGGCCGGGAGTTACAGGTCTCGTGGCGGTCCGGTGGGCGCAGCGCGCACGTGTTCCCGTTGCCGTCGGGGCAAGACCTCATCGTCGTCAAGCAGTCCGGGTACGCCGGACCTCCCGGCGCTCATGACACGGAAGCTTTGAGGGAAGCCCTCGGGTGACCGTCGGCCCGTGCTGGCTTACTCGTCGGCTGGTTCGTCGATGCGGTCGTACGCGGCGGTTAGAGCGTCGGTGACGTCCCTGCCGACGGTGGCGACTCTTCGTACGGCGATGGTTGTGGAGTTCGTGTACCCGTACTTGTAGCCGAGGGGTTCCGCGCTCTCGGGGGTGAGTTCGCGGGCCCAGAGAATGTCGTAGGTGGCCGCGTCGAGGAGGATGAACAGGCCGAGTTCGAAGTCCCAGGTGCGGAGTGCGGAGAACGCGCCGGCGGGTTTCCCGGGGATGACGGCGCGGGCTTTCACCTGAACTCGTTGGCCGTCTTCGGTGAGGAGGTCGAAGCTCTTCCCGGAGTTCTTCTGCAGCGTCCCGCCGTACATCCGCTGCGCTAGTGTCTCAGCGAGGTCGCCGAGCGGTGAGTTCCGGGTGCGGATGATGTGGCGGGTCTCGAGCTCGTCGAGGATGGCGACGTAGGAGGCGAGGAGTTCCCGGACCGACATCGAAGCGGCATCGAACGGCGGCTGCGGGGCGGGCATGCGGTCAGGGTACGGGGAAGCGCTGACGCTGTTTCACCGCTTGCGCGTCTTGGTTGACGCGCCGCTCCGCAGGTCCTCGAACGCCGCCTCGATCTTGGTGGCGGCGTAAGTCGGGGAGTTCCACCACGACACGATTCGGGATGAGAACCGCCCGAGCCCTCGATGCTGTGGGGCGGGCGGTGCGGACGATGTGATGGCGGCCGTGTCAGGGCCATGCCACCAGCGGCTCATCAGGGGTGGCGGTGTGGCTGGCGAGGAGCTCCCGGACAGAGCACTCTGCAGCGTTTGGCGGCTGCGGTGCGGGCGTGCCGTCGGAGCACGGGGCGGCTCAGTCGTGGATGTACTTATACGTCGGGTCGGGTCGTTCTCGGTCGCCGACCCAGAAGCCGAGGGTCTTCCCGGTGCGGATGCCGCTCATCACCCATCTGTTGTCGGTCTCGAAGACGACCACGATGGTGTTCCCCTCCTCGAGGTCCCACGAGCCGGAGAAGCCCACCGGCAGGCTGCCGGTGCTGCACCCGGCTGGGATGTCCACGACGGGAACCCGCACGCAAGCGACGCTCTGCGGGACGCCCTCAGCGGTGAAGGTGTGGTCATCCCGCATCACGATGGTGCTGCCGCCATCTGGTGAAAGCGTCCACGTTCCGACCGGATCTGCCATCGGTGCGAAGAACGATGACGAGCAGCCCGTCGCCGTCAGCAGTGTCGCCGCGGCGAGCGCCACGGCCGCCGTCCAGCTGTTCGGCATCGCGTCCCCCTCGCTTGCCTCTTGAGCGTACGTGGAGTCGCTGGTGTCCGTCGCCGCTGGAGCTCCTGCACGTTACACCTTCGAGCCGCGGGTGACAACGGACGTCTCGAACAGGGTGCGTTCGGACCGGTCATCGGTGGAGGCGTCGAGGGTGATGCCGTCGCGGCCCCGAGGTACATCGATAGGGATGCGCATGGTGGTGCCGCAGTTGATGTCGGCTTCGCCGAGTCGTTCCTTGGTGTCGAGGGACTGTCCGCTGCCGTCTTTCGTGGCGGTGAATGCGTGGATGGTGAGGTGCACGGTTTCTGTTGACCGGCAGACGGCGAGGATGTCGTACGGGCCCTCGAGGTCGTACTGCAGTGAGATGCTGGCGGTTGCCTTCTTCGGGTTGTCGTCTCCGAGGACGAGTCGGCCGCCTACGCCGCCGAAGTCGCTGGGAAGCTGTGATGACATCTGCGACATCCACTGGTGTCCGTAGTTCTTCGGTTCGGCGTCCTCGTGGCTGCTGCAGCCTGTGAGAGCGATGGTTCCGGCGATGACCAGGATGAGGGCGGCGACCGGGCGGCGGCGGGAAGGATGCACGTGCTGATCATGGCGTGGGCGCAGGCCGTTCGGCGACCCCGTCATCGTGGTGTGTCTCGGGCAGCGAGTACCGCGGTGACGTGGTCGGTGAGCGCGGTGATGCGTTCTCGGACCCGGTCAAGGTTGGGGAGGCCGTCGCCGGCTTCGTTGATGGTGATGCTGCCGTCGTCGGCGGTTTCGAGCAGGGCCCATTCGCCGTCGGAGTACACCTCGACGTAGAGGTACCGTCTGCCGGCCCTCCACTGCACGATGAAGCCGTCCCCGTCGGATGTGACTGTCGGCGTGTAGTCGTCATCGGTGATGATGGCGTGGAGCAGCGTCTCAAACCGGGTTCGGGTGTCGGCGCCGAGGTCGACGTATGCGGAGACTTCGGCGGTCTGGGTGAGGGCATGCTCAAGGTGGGTCACTGGCGAACGACCTCTCCTGTGCTAGCGAGGACGCTGTGGCAGTCGCCACAGATGTGGACGCTGATGTGGTTCGCTTCCCGCTCGCACATGCACGGGTCGTCCTCGAGCTCGTCGTCGTCGTGGATGAGCCACCGTTCCCGGCAGTCCGCCATCAGCTGAAGCCCCCGAGCGGCCGGACTGGCGGCGGGCCGGCGACGTCGCGAATGCTCGCGACGTCGATGTCGGTGAGGCGGAGTCGGGTGCCGTACTGGTCGATGAACGGGTCGGGGTCCGACGAGTCGATGACGGGTACGACGATGAGCCGCACCTCCCCCATCTCCCGCCGGGTTTCCTCATCCTCACCGGCGACAGCGATGAACGTCGTCCCCCAAGGCAGGTCCTCAAGCTCACGCTCCGTGAACCGTGCTGGCATCTCAGGGATGGGCCAGTCCGGGTGCACGATGAGGGGCCGCTTCCCCATGATGGACTGCACGGTGTTGTGGTTTGCGACCATCAGGCGATGCTCTCGTCGTACTCGGCGGGGACGGCGAGGATGGTCGGGTTCACTGGGTCGTCGAAGGTGAACTCGTAGCTGTTCGTCGTTGACACCCACCCGTCCTCGATTCGAAGTGCTGCACCGGTGGCCGCTCCGGACTCGGTGTCGACGATGACGAGGACTGTGCCGACAGGCTGGTCAGCGACGACGTCTCGGAACAGGTCCCGACGCGCGTCGACCAGCGCGTCAGCGGCGTCATACCCTTCGTCCTCGTCGTCGTAGGACTCACGGATGGTGCGGACGTCTGGGAACGCGCCGACCGTCGTCGTGGTCGTCCCTGCGTCACCGATGAAGACGAGGGTCGCGGCCCGGTCCTGTTCGAAGAGGAAATGGACACCGAACTTGTCGTCGGGGATGACCTGACCACCGAACCCCTCATCGCTGGTGACCCAGCCGATGGCGCCATCCTCGTAGTCCGGGGTGATGATGTTGCAGCGGAGCAGCACCTCCACGCCGCGGCCGATGTCCCGGGACGCGACAGTGCCGACAGTGAACGCGCTCATCTGGGTCTCCTCGTCGTTGGTTCGGTGGACGGCGCCCCGAGGGTCGCAGCATGAACTCGGGACACCCGACCAGCTGGAGGGTCACGCCAGTGAAGGACGCCGTCTCGCCAGTCGTTGCGCGGACGGCCCGGGCTGCCATAGCGACACCACGGGCCCACCCGCCGGTCAGACTCGTGAGTCAGCGGGGTGGGTGTTCGTCCGTCCGGTGCTATGCGGCGGACCGTGGCGTACCGCCGCCCTCGGCGATGAATGGGGTCCCGTCCTCACGGAACACAGGAGAGGCGTCGAGTAGGTACGACTCGTTGCCGCGGAGCTCCGACGCGAAGCCGATGAGGGTCCGGTCGGTCATACGCCGGCCGTGGCGAGTTCGTCACGGATTGCCACTTCCGCCAGGCGCCACTGTCGGCGGGCGCTCCGGGTGAAGATTCGGTCGAGCACGCCCGCTGCGCAGATCGCACTGGCGAACACTGCGATGCTCACCGGAACGTTCGCGCCGGCCAGCAATGCAAGGACGAGGAGCACCCCGCCGAACAGCACCGTCGCTTCGGTCATCATCCGAGTGCGGCCTGTGCGAGCGAGTTCGTCCAGCTCTTGTGCCACGGCGCGCTTCCGTGGGGCTTGCACCACCGCGGGGGTCACGTCCGTGAAGCCTCGCTCTTCGAGCTGCTGTTGCGCCCAGCCTGACGCGTACGGGTCGGTGATGAACGTCGTGTCGTCGTCAGCGCTCGCTGCAAGGTCAGCGAGTTCATTCGCCAAGGCGTCGACCGCGTTCCGGGCGACCTCGACGTTGTCGAACGGCGCACCTACCGAGACTCCCTTGAACCTGTACGCCACCTCACCGATCGCCCGGATGAGTAGCCCCATGGGTGACCGCCACGCTCGACGGAACGATTCCTCGTCCACCTCGAGCTGCACTGCCCCCATCAGGCGGACGGCCTCAGAACGGCGCACGAGGCCGCGCCCCTCGGCGACCGTCCGCCAGTGCGCGAAGTGCGCGGCTCCACCTCGCTCATCGTCGCCCTTGTACGCGTCAGCTGTGACGAGAACCCTTCCTCGTTCAGGGAGGCGGGACTGCACGGCCGCCCAGGTGCGTTCAGAGGCGAACGCTGGCGCGGAAATGAACCGCACGCGGCGCCCGTCCGGAGCTTCGAGGATGTGCTCGTCGATGAGGGCTTCGGAGTGCTGCGAAGTGTTCACAGTGCCCGAGCATGCGGCGAACCGCTTGCACGTTTTTATGCAACCGCTGTTGCATAAAAACATGCGACTGGCGTGGCTATTCGCCGACCGCCGTTGCCCTCGGGTACGCGACGAGGTGCGTCGGAGTGCCGGGGTTCGGTGCCACTTGCCTTCCGACCGCGGAACAGATGTGGCACGGCGATGTGCGTGACTGTTCGGGTGCGGCTGATGACGGTGAGCATGCCGGGCCAATGCAAGCTGGCAGTGGTCAGTGGGTGGAGATGACGTTGACGGAGTTGGCGTTCGCGTCTTCGTTGGAGGCGATGAGGTCTCCGGTTGCCGGGTTGAGGGTGATGGCGGAGGCGCGGACGAGTTTGCCCTGGTTGTCGGTGCCGGAGAACACGGTGGTGACGGTCCCGGTGGTGCTGATGCGTCGGATGGTGCGGTCGGCGATGTCGCTGATGTAGAACGTGCCGTCGGTGGCGATGGCGAGCGAGGCGGGATTTGCGAACCGTGCTGAGGCGATGGGTCCGTCTGCTGAGCCGGTGACGGTGGTGGAGCCGGCGTAGATGGTGGCGGTGCCGGCGGGGGTGATTTGCCAGATGACGCGGCATCCGGTGTCGGCGGCGTAGATGTTGCCGTTTGGCGCTTGCACTGCGTGGGTGATTCCGGTGAAGCGGGCAGCGCCACCAGTGCCGGGGGTGCAGCCGGCGGTGTTGTCGGTCGCGCCGGCGAGGACGGTGACTTTCCCGGTGGTCGGGTTGATGGTGACGACGGCGTTGTAGACGCCGGTGAGGATGTCGCCGTTGGGGAGTAGTTCCAGGCGTTGGAGGCCGTTGGTGCTGGTGGGGACGTTCGTCAGCGTGATGGGGCGGATGGTGCCGCCGCTGATGTCTGAGAGGGTCCACGCTGCTTGGGCGGCGTAGACGTGGTCGGTGGTCGCTGCGGTGCCGCGGACGCATGCACCGCTGGGGAGGGTGGGGACGGGGTCGCCGGCAGGGTTCAGGCCGGTGCTGGATGCGATGGTGGTGACGACGCCTCCGGTGGTGACCTTCCGGACGGCTTTGTTACCGCAGTCGGCCGCGTAGATGGTGCCGTTCGGGTCGGCGTTCAACCCGTGGAGGCCGCTGAAACGGGCCTGGTCGCCGTACCCGTCGGTGTAGCCGGCGGTGGTGTTGCCGGCGAGGACAACGGACTGTCCGGTAGCGGGTGCCGGGAGTCCGGGTGCGGCGAGGAACCGTTGCAGGTCGCTGCTGGTGAAGCAGTCCGGGAGTTTCAAGCTCGAGGCGGGAGCTTCCGCGGTAGCGGGCAAGGCGGAGGTGCGAACCCATTTGCGTCCGTCGGCGGCGACGGCGACCGCCATCCACCCGGTGGTGCAGGACCGTGCGGTCACGGTGGAACCGGCGGTGACAGTGAACCCGACCGGAGTGACTGCCGCAGGGTTCTCCGAGCTGTAGTCGAAGAACGCACCTGCAGTGTCAGCGGCGGCCGCGGCTTCGCTGGTGGCGACCCGCTCGAGGTCGTTGACCGCGTTCACCCGGTGAGCGTTCGCGATGAGGCCACGGGCCGTGAACGTCCCGCCGACGAGGAGGACGAGGGACACCGCGATCGCGGCGATGACCAGCAGCGGGTCGGTCGCTGCACGGTCATTGCGCCAGATGCGTCTCACGGTCCCGGTACATGCGGCGGCCAAGAACGCCGAAGCGCCCCACCTGGTTGGTAGGGCGCTTCTGGTGTGGAGGGTTCTACGCCGCGGTGTTGGTACCGGGCAGCCGCTTCAGCTGGGTCAGTGGCTGTCGGTCATCCCGCCACCGATGAAGGTCGAGTTGACGGTGTTGTCGGAGAGGACGCAGTTGTAGATGGCGTACGGGTCATCGTGGCCGTCGTTGAACGTGAACGGGTAGAGGAGCTCGTAGCGGCCGTTGCTGTCGAACCCGTGGGGGTTGGCGGTGAGCTGCAGCGTGACGCCGGCGTCCGCGGCGCCCTTGTTGCACTCGTCGTAGATGTGCTGTGCGACCGCTGACACTGCCGGTGCAGCTGCTGGACTGGTCGGGGCTGCGGCCGGCGGTTCTGGAGCCGGTGCAGTCGTCGGCTGCACGGCCTTCGGGTCGGCGACCGCTGTCTCAGACGCAGTCGCCGTCGGTGTCGGCGTGGTCGCAGCCGCAGTGGCGGTCGGCTTCGACGTCGGGGTCGGGCTCGCCGTCGGGCCGTCGTTCGCGGTGCAACCGGTGAGCGTCGCGGCGACTGTCAGAGCGGCGGCGATGGTGATGGTGAGACGGCGCATGGTG
Organism: Curtobacterium sp. MCBD17_030; assembly: GCF_003224255.1. Lineage (NCBI taxonomy): Bacteria > Bacillati > Actinomycetota > Actinomycetes > Micrococcales > Microbacteriaceae > Curtobacterium > Curtobacterium sp. MCBD17_030. Next base: position 54,054 of record NZ_QKLI01000017.1, read on the forward strand.
TTCCCCCTGGTGATGTGGTGGCCTTCACTGGGAAGTGTCTCCGGCGGGCCGATCCTGACAGATGCGGCGGCACGACGTTTCCGATAACCAGAGCCCATCGACCGGTTACTGCAAGTGTCAGCGGCGGCCGCGGATGGTCTTGTACGTCCACCCGTTCTTGTCACCGATGACCTTCAGCGGGCCGTACTGACGCATCATCGCGTGCTGCGGCAGGCGGGCGACGTTGTGCACGCGTTCGTTGTCGACTTCTGCCGTGCAGGACCAGCGGGTCCGGCCGTTCCGCCACACATCGCGGTCCTTCTCGATGACGAGGGTGCCCATCTTGTAGGCCGTGTGCTCGTCGATCGGTGGTTGCGCGTCGAAGTGCTCCCGTTCACGGTTCGCGAGTTCGGCGTAGTCGATGTCGCCGGCGCCGTAGCGGGCATGCAGGTCCTGAAGGTCAGGCATCGCGCTCCTTCGACATGGGGCGGGCAAGGTCGTCGACCATCATGGCCAGCTGACCGATGACGGCTGCCACGAACATGCCGCGTGCGGTCCAGTCGAGCGGCGAGTGATGCTCCGGCTGGACGACGAGCGCGATGACAAGCGAGATGACGAGCATGGCGATGAGCACCCACGGCGTGGCACTCGACAACCGCGGTGCGAGGCTTCGGGCTTGGCGGAAACGCATCAGGGACTCCTCAGAGGGTTGGGACGAGGGCACTGTCGGTATCCGCGGACGTCGCCTACTCGCTGTCTTCCCAGTCCTCGACGTCGGGGAGGTGCTTGGCGAGGAGGACGGTCGGGCCTGTGTCGTCGAGTGGGATGAACCCGTTCGCTTCGTAGAACGCGCGGACGCCGACCCAGCCGCGGTGGCCTCGACCTTCGCCGAGGACACGGACGGTGAGCATCTTCGCGCCGGCGCCCCGTGCTCGGTCGGCTGCTTCCTGGAGGAGGAACGAGCCGATGCCGGAGCGGTGGACGGTGTCATCGACGACGAGGAGATGCACCTCGACGGTTTCCGGGAATCGTCGGCGGGTGAGGATGACGCCGCGGGTGCGGTTGTCGCGGGTGACGATGAGGCTGTCGAATGCAGGGTTGCCGGCGTCTTCGGCGTAGGCCGCGATGGTGCTCTCTCCGCCGAACATGTGCGCCTGTCGGTTCAGCAGCGTCCGGACAGCAGCGGGGTGGCGGTCTTCGGTCAAGTAGGAGACGACCGGTTTCACGACTGCTCTTCCACGGGTCGGGCGTACGACTTCCAGCAGTCGCAGGGGCCTGGGTCGCCGTCCAACCCGTTGAACCCGCGCGCTGACTCGCACAGATCGTAGTGCGGCGCCTGCTTGAACACTGCCGCCGGCAGGGTCACGCGGGGACCGTCGAGCACGGTGGTGACGTCGATGCCGCCGCGCTTGTCGCGAGTCCGCATCATCGTCGGAGCGCCCGGGGCCGGGTGAACGGCATCGGGGTCCAGTCGTCCCGGGGCGCCGGCGGGCTGACGTTCGGATGCGGGGATGAGCGTCGCGGGAGCGCCGGCCGCCTGACGTTCGGACGCAGGTAGGAGCGTCGCCGGTGCGAGCGGCGGCGGGGTGACGCCGCCCAGTTCATCTGCAATGCCGTCGCGGAGGTTCGCTGCGATGAACAGTTCTGAGTCGGCGTGCAGTGGAGCGAGCGCCCAGGAGCAGGTGTGGTCGGTGATGATGACTTCGTCGCAGGCGGCGGCGATGCGCGGCAGGGAACTCCGCGAGACTTCGGTGGTCACCCAGAAGTGGGCGTCGAACGAGTCGGCGAGACCGCGGGCGTTCCGCTCCGTGCCGGTGTGCTCCCACCGGTCGAGCGTGTCCAGTGGCGGCGCTGGCTCCTCCCCGCGAGCCTGCGGGTGAGCCCAGATGGTGGTGAACGCGACGAGGTCGGGTCCGGCGCCGACAGCTGCGAGCACGTCAGCGAACGGTGCGTTGGTGGTGAGCTGCCGTTCGGGGTAGAAGGCTGCCAGGTCGTTCACGTCGGGGAACGCTCGTCCCCACATGCGGGACCACTGACGGTCGAGCTCTGCGTAGTCGGTCACAGTCCGCTCCTCAGGGGTGAGAGCCAGTGGGTGTGCTGGCGGTGGAGCAGGTCGCGGTCGCGGCTGCTGGTGAGGAGGACGTCGGCGCCGCCGTCGTACGGTGCGTACACCCAGCGGGCGGTCTCGTCGATGACGGCGATGTCGGAGTCGAGGACCAGCGTCTGCCGCAGTAGTTCCCGGCGGAGGCGGCGCATCGTCAGCTGGTCGGTGGCGTAGAGCTCCCCGAAGGTGCCGCTGGCGTTTTCGTACGGATGGTCGAACGTATTGAACATGTGGCGGAGGCCGGGGAGGACGTCGGGCACATGGTGCACAGTCACCGGCTGCCCGTCCGCGGTGACGCCCTGCCACGGTGCGACGCCGACGGCGAGACCGATGAGCCGGCCACCGCCGAACCTGCTGCGGAGGGTACGGATGACCCGTTCGTGCCGGCGGAGAAGCTGCTCCCGGTCGGCGGCGTCGTGTGGGTACCGTTGCAGACTTCGGAACGAGTGGAACCGCACCCACTCGTCGGGGCGTTCGCGGATTCGCGGCGACGTCGGCGGAAGCGCACCGAAGTGGCGCAGGTACCTGTCGAGGACCTCGTCGAGGTCGACGCGAGGGTGGGTCATGTGGTGGTGTCCTTCACCAGTTGTCCGAGGGGCGGGCTCGGCCGTCGTTGTGTTCTGTTCTGCGACCGGTGGAACGGGTGCCGCGGATGGTGAGGTTCCGCATCCAACGGGAGCGTCGAACTCCGGAGCGGCGGCCGTTCCGGTTGGTGCGGTCCCATCCCCTGTGTCCTGCGATGCAGAACATGCCGGCGGTCCTTCCTGTCGTGGCTGCTCTATGCGTCGAACGGGCTGCGGGTCGTTGGTGTGTGCTTCAGCTTCGCCGGCCGGAGGTGCACGGTGAAGCGGTCCGCGTCGCTGTCAGCGGGCGCACGCCACTTGCAGGTGCAGCTGCTCGTCGGCGACGTCTCCCACCGGGAGCGCGCGTTGGCAGCGAAGCCGTCAGCGGGCTCGCCGGTCAGTGCGAGGAGGCTGCCGCGGGCTGCGTGGGCGGCGAGACGGTCCGCAGCGTGCTGGAGGGCCGCGGTGCCTTCGCCGCCCGTGTGTGCACGCTGCCAGTGCACCCATGTCGGTGCTCGGCGAGCGCTGGCGATGTCGAGGATGGTGTTCACGACGTCGAGGTGCTGCTTCACACCGTCCGGGTAGCGATGTGCGGCCGTCCGGCGGAGGGCTGTCACCGTCATGAGGCTGTCGGTGATCATGTGCGCGCCGCGGGTCGGGTCCGCGGCCTGCAACGCGAGGACGACGGCGGTCGCTTCCGCAGTGTCGGTGTCGTTCGAGGCCGGCCAGAGTGACGCGGTCGCGTACTCGTTCCGGCGGGTCACCCAGGCGACGGACGCCTTCCCGTCACGGACGGACGCGTCGGTGGCGATGACGACCACCGGTTTCGACTTCGTCACGACACGCTCCCGGGGTGCAGGCGAAGCGTCCACGTTGCCGGGTCCGACGGGTACGGCTCCCCCGCACTGGTGGTCGGTTCGGCCCATCCGCACGGGCAGGCGCCGGTGCCGCGGCTCGCGACCGCGACGGCTGCTGCCGCGGTGATGTGCGGGGTGGTGCGGTCGGACCAGGCGGGGTCGGCTGACACTCGGCGTGCGGCGCGGCGGGCGGCGCCGTCCACCTGCCGGTGGAGGACGGTGACACCGGCGGCCTGCGCGTGTCCGCGCACCCAGTGGACGACCGTCGCGGCAGTGCGGGCTCGGGCGGCAGTGACGGTCTGGTCGGCGGTTCGTGCGGGACGGCTGTCCCGGCGGTTGGTGCCGGCGGCGGCCATGCGAAGCTGCTCGAGTGTCGCCTGCGAGTCGGTGACGATGTGCAACGGGACGTCTGTGGGTGCGGTTGTGACTGCGGTGAGGACGGCGAGTGCTTCGGCGACAGTGATGTTGTCCGATGGCGGCCACGCGCACGCCGCACCCCAGTCACCGTCGGTGGTCGCCCAAGCGAACCCGGCGACACCGGTCGTGGCGTTCAACGAGCCGTCGGTCGCAGTGAGGATGAGAGTGCCGGGCATGGTGGAGCTATGCGCGGGCCACCCACCGAGGCCGGTGCGGTCACCTCGGCTGATGCGAGCCGTCACGCTTGTGACGTAACTGACATGCTGAACTCATGGTGGAACCGGCAGCGCGCGAGACCAGGGCCCCGAGGAAGGTCGTGAAGGACACTGAGCGAGCTGCAGCAGTCCTCGAAGCGCTTCGCGATGAGCACTTGCAGATCCAGGCGTCCACCCGCCGCAGAATCGAGCTCTCGTTCGAGGCGAGTGAGCTTGGGCTCACGACGACGAAAATCGGTGAGGCGATTCACGTCAGCCAAACAACAGTCGCATCTTGGGTTCGGGCTGGCAGAGCAGGTTCCGCGGAATCAAAGGGTTGAACCGACGCCAAGGACAGAGGTTCTCGCTGCAGTGGTCGAGGGCGGTGAGTGTCACCCTGCCGGCGTACGGTCAGTCGTCCTGCTCTGGGTGTGCGAGTGCGTACAGCAGTTCGATGGGGTCGTCGGGGTCGCTGACGCTGTCGGCGGAGCCCATCACGTCGTCGATGAGTTGGACGGGGACGACGATGGCGGGGGCGGTGTCGTACCGGCCGGTGAGTGCGTTGATGGTGGCGGCGAGCTTGCGGACCAGTTCGTAGTTCAGGGTGTCCTTCGGCATGTGCTCCGACGGCTGTGTGTACTTCGCAGCGTCGGCGAGCAGTGCCGTGATGTGCAGCGGGTCGATGTCGCCGGCGTGCACGACCGGTGCTTCGCGGACGTACCGGTCCGCGCGGTCGCGGAGCTCGTTGCGAGCGTCCTTGTCGCTGTCGCCGAACGCCTCCGGGTCGCGGGCCCAGTCGTCGACGACGGTGCGGAGTGCTCGGGCGGACACGAACGCGTCGTGGCGGTTGAGGAGGGTGTCGGACATGGTGGTGCTCCTTCGTTCAACGGGTTGGGGTGGTGCCGAGGATGACGAATCCGGCGATGATGCAGACGATGGCGATGACGGTGGGGCGTTCCTGGTGACGGCGGCAGTCGATGCGGAGCAGGACTCCGCCGACGAGGACGGGGACGATGCCGACGATGAGGTGCAGCAGTGTCACGGCGTCCACGCTTCTGCGGCGGCGTAGTCGCCGGCGTATGTCTGCTCGACGGCGTCGATGAGCGGCTTCGCGTCGGTGTCGGTGAGGTGCAGCGACAGTTCCCGGTTGCGGGTGAGGGAGTAGTAGCCGGCGTTCTGGGAGCCGATGATGAGGTCGTCGGAGTCGGTCACGAGGGTCTTCTCGTGGATGTAGAGGGCGGAGACACCGTCGGGGAGGACGCGGACCTGGCAGCCGGCGTCGGTGACCACCCGGTAGGAGGCGTACCAGTCGCTGTTCCGGGTCATCAGCACCCGGCAGGTGACGCCGCGCTGGGCGGCGTGCTCGAGCGCTTCGACGACCTTCGTGTCCTTCAGCTCCTGCCCCTGAAAGTCCACCGACATGGTGGCCGCGTCGATGGTGGCGGCGAACTCATCCTCAGCGTCCGGGGACCACAGGAGACCGTCCGTGGTGGTCGCTTCGCCGGGTCGGTCCGGGGAGGCGAGGTCGGCGGTGAACGTGGCGGTGATGGCGGCGACGTGTGCCGGGTTCCGGTCGATGACCCACGCGTCGCGGGTGTTGCCGTAGTACTTCGCGGTCAGGTTCCCCGTGCCGACGGCGGCGGTGGCACCGTCGATGACGATGGTCTTCTGGTGGGTGATGATGCCCGGCGCAGCCCAGTGGACGTCAACGCCGGCGGCGGTCAGCTGGTCGTACGCGGGCTGGTTCACCTGCTGGCCGTGCCACGCCTTGTCGAGGATGACGCGGACCGCCACCCCACGGTCGTGCGCGGCGACGAGGTGGTCCACGGCGGTGTCGTCGGCGAGTTGGTAGATGACGACGTCGATGCTTGTCTTCGCCTCGTCGAACAGGTCGTAGACGAACTGGTAGCCAGCCTCCGGCTCCTGCACCAGCGTGTACGTGCCCTCGTCCGTGGCGACCGGTGCGACTGTCGGAGCAGACGACGAAGGCATCTCCCCCGCTGCCGACGGCAGGGCGACGTGCGGCAGAGGTAGGTCCACCCCGAAGACGTCGAAGTGCCGACCAGTGAACGTCGCGAGCGTCGCGCCGAGGACGAGGGCGACAACGATGGAGGCTGGCTTCACGCGTTTGCGACGGTTCTGCTTCACACCGGCCCTATGCGCGGATCAGCGCCGAGCCGTGCATGTCCTCGCATTAGGGGACCCAAACAGCGGAAGCACGGGTAGCGTCAGGGTGGTCATCCCGGGTTGGGGCTGACTTGGGGATCAGAACGGACGACACATGCAGCGCTTCACCCGCGCGGCAGCGATGGCAGCTGCCGCACTTCTTACCGCCACTGGTCTGGGGCTCACGGACATGCAAGCAGCGTCAGCTGCAGCACCGACACCGATTGGGACCGGTGGGGTGCTGCAGATTCTCTCGCCGAGCCTCGCAGACCGCGGGGCGCCGCTGTTCGCCGACGGTACAAACGTGCAGCGCTTCGTCGCTGACACCACTCACGGCATCGACGCGCGGATGACGATCTCCCCGAAGTCGACCGCGTCATTCACCCTGACACCGCCCGACGGGAAACCCCTCGCCGCTGGCTCGTACCGACTCGTCGGCTCTCAGCAAGCCGATTACGCGGTGGTCCCGACGCTAGAAATCAACGGCGACGACGTCTACGGCGCGCTCGAAATCCTCGACGTTGCCTCAAACCCAACCAACGGCACCATTACCCGTTTCGATGCGCTCGTACCCGGCATTGGCGAGTTCCGCTTCGGAGAAGACGCGGCCGGCTCCGTCCTCCTCGGAGCGAAGAGCTTTTCCTTCAAGAAGACGTTCATCGGCCTAGCGAAGAACGCGGAGCAGGTCGAGACAGTGCACAACACAGGGACGACCACGGTTCCTCTCGGAGCACCCACGGTCACCGGCATCAACGCTTCGTCGTTCTCCGTCAGGAGCAACACCTGCCGCACGACCCTCGCTGCCGGGGCGGCATGCACCTTCAGGGTGGGGTTCGCGCCAAAAGCCGCTGGTCCTCTGACTGCAGCGGTTGCAATGAAAATCGGCTCGAAAGCCACGACGGTGCCGTTGACCGGGTCGGCGTACCTCGGCACGACCAGCATCACGTCGTCCGGCAAGGACATTGTCAACAAAGGCAAGACGACGAGCGTCAACAGCTCGAACACCGCCATGCTCGTCACCGAAGACGGTTACGGCTGGACGTTCAACGCTGACCGACTCGACGGCTCCGGCAGCGCCATCAGTGTCCACGTCGAAGGTCCCTACCGAAAGCCACTCGCGGTGGGCACCAGGAAAACCACTTCGACCTCGGCCGCCGGAGACTACGAAGTCCTCACCACCGTCAACTCCAGCGGCTGCAACACCACCGGCACCGAAACGGTGAAGCAGTTCCTGAACGACCCAGCCACCGGCCTTCCGGACACGGTCGACATGTCCTTCACCCAGTACTGCTTCGACAAGATTCCGCAGACGGGGACGCTGAAGTGGCAGGCCCGGTCCGACGTCACCGCGCCCGCGGCGCCGACCGCGGCGAAGGTGTCCGCGACCACGCCGCGGAAGGTCACCTGGAAGGCCTCCGCCTCGAAAGACGCGAAGTCCGTCGTCGCACGGCTCGTGCAGGGCACCGGCGCAGGTGCTACTGCGCAGAGCGGGACACCGCTGACCGTCTCCGGTACGACCGCAACAGTCCCGTCCGTTCCTTCTGGGCAGCAGTACACGGTGCTGCTGTTCAGCGTTGATGCTGCCGGGAACGTCAGCAAGCCGGCCACCGTCCGGTTCGGAACCGCACCCGTCACGGTGATGGCGCCGGGCCGACCGACCATTACCGCTGTGACTTCCGGCCCCGGAACAGTCACCGTGTCATTCACCCCGTCAGCGAACAACGGCGGACTCCCCACCAGCTACACCCTCTCCGACAGCCACACCGAGGTCACGGGCACCACCAGCCCGCTGACCCTCACAGGCGTCCCCGCCGGCGATGGGTTCGTCTACATCACGCCGAGGAACGCCGCTGGGGAGGGCAAGTCGTCCTACTCCGTCGGCGTCACCGTCGAGTAGCAGCGCACCAAAGAACGCCCCGGCCACTGTGTGGTCGGGGCGTTCTCGGTGTCTTGCGGCCTACGCGGCTGCGGTGTCCGTGGGGTGCTCGATGAGTTCGAACTTGGTGCGAAGGCCAGCTTTACTGATCCAGGAGGTGCGATGGTCGTGGAGGTTCTCCAGCTTGATGTTGCTGCCAGCGCCGCCGGTGACCTCCTCAACCTTGTAGAGGAACCCGGCGGGCTTGCGCCGCCAGACCTGGCCGACTTCAATGCGCTGCCGCTCTGCCACGATGGCTTCTTCCTGGTCGATGAGCGTGCTGACGATTCTCCGGGTGCGCGGAGAACTACGACGTGGCAGTTTTCGTGAAGATCTCGTCGGTCCAGCTGGAGCTGTCCGGCCCCTGGAACAGCAGCGACGTCGAGTTCGGGTCGACCTTCGCGACGATGTCGTAGTCGAGGACGTCGTTCTCCTTCACCGTGATGACGCCGTCCTTCAGCTCCCAGGTCGTCGTCGCGGTGTCGTCGGAGCGCTGCGTGCCCGGGTGGCCCTGCGTGTACGCGGCGGTGCTGTCGGAGGAAAGCAGCAGCGTCGTGGCGCCGGACGACCCGACGTAGGACCCGGCGTACTTGTCGGTGCTGCTCGAGCAGCCGGTGAGAGTCAGCAGGAGCAGGACGACCACGGCTGCCGCCGCTACGGCGATGAGCGGGAGACGGGGCGTGCGGTTCAGGGTGAGCATGGGTTCCTTCCGGCCGCGAGCGGCGGCGTGATTTGAGCGGTCGCGGCAGGGTCATGCGGCAATGCGGCGGTGGTCAGGCTGCCGCGCCATCGAGCGCGACCGCTGCAGCAGGCCGCTGGACGCGGTAGTCGAACTCGGCGGCGATGATGTCACGGAGTTCTTCCGCGGTTGTCTGGTCCGCGGTGGTGTGCGCAGAGTCGTTGGTGAGTCCCCACCAGAGGTGCGGCAGGTCGGCGAGGGGGTTGACGACGACGAAGAACTCGACGGCGTCTCCGCGGTACTCGATGAGGCTGCTGGCGGTGAACGGTGCGGTTCCGACCAGGTCCCTGTTCGTCATCGGCGGCAGGTCCACGGTGCCCTTGAAGCGGGTGAACCCGGCGGCGTGCATCGCGTCGAACAGAGCGGCGACCTTGACGGGCATCCGCTGCTCCGGCCGGTACGGCTCGTGGTGGGTGAAGTGGCCGCGTCGAGCCCGCTGACTCAGCAGCAGCGCCAGCGAGCGTTCCCCACGGGCGAGGTCCGCGCGGAACGCGGTGAACCCGCCGGCAGCGGCGCGGTCAGCGAACGTGGCGGCCATCAGACGAACACCACCAGGTCGGTGAAGCCGCCGCGCTCTGCGGCGGCCCGGACAGCGGTGAGGGCGGACTTCGAGGCTGCGTGCCCGCTCATGTCGTTGTCGTCGAACATGTTCTCGTCTTCGCCGTACGTGAGGCCGACGCGGACCTTCGGGTCGTCGTGGTCCGCGACGACCATCACGTCGACGTTGACGCAGTACCCGTAGGGGAGGTTGTACCGGACGGTCGAGAGGTGCAAGGAGACGCGGAGGTCCAGGCGGTCGGCGGCGCCGATGTACGCGTCGGCGTCGTCTTCCAGCAGCGCGTCGATGACCGATTCGAGCGCGCTGATGACCCGCTGCGGTTCGAACGTGCCGGCGGACCGTCCGGCGGCAGCGAATCGGCGGAGCTGCTCGTGGAGGCGGAGGGAGTCAGCGGCGACGGCGGCGGCAATGTCGTCGCCGACGTGTGAATTGGTCAACGGTGGTCCTGTCAGTCGAAGCGGATGAGTGGCCAGCTGGTCAGCGGGTGTGCCAGTTGCGGAGGCGGGTGATGAAGGCCGTGAGCCCGTCGACGGTCAGTAGTGCCGCGGCGACCCAGTGAGCGACGACGCCAGCCTGGCTGTGCGTGTGGTTGGCGGCGATGATGGCAACGAACACGGAGACGAAGAACGCGAACTTCACCGGTGACTTCATCCTTTTCATCGCCTTCTCGTCCCGAGCCTTGTTCTCGTCCGACTCGAACGACCCATCTGCAACCTGCCGGCGAACGGTCACGACCGCGCTGACGACGTTGAGCCCGACAGCGAGGATCATGAGCGCGGGGCCGAAGTACGACAACGCGACGACTGACTCCGACGAGAAGACCGGCACGAACGACGCGGCGAAGATGAGGATCCCGGCGCCGAGGATGAAGTCCCAAAGCGGAGAATCCCACTGAGAGCGGGTGGCTGCCGGCTGTGCCTTGGGAACGGTCTGGTCGGTCATGGTGCTCCTATGCGCGGATCTGGCGCGGTGTCTGTGACCGCACCCGTGGGTGCGGTGTCGGTGAGCTCCAAATGGAGCGGTGTCGGTTGGCCTTGCGGCGATGTCTGGTTGCCGGGCGTGTCGGCGGTGGTGCAGTTACGCGTTGAGTGCGGTGCGCTGGTCGAGGAGCGCGGCGGTGCGGACGGCGTCGTAGATGCAGGTGCGGACGCGGCGGATGGTGGCTTCGTCGGCGGTGGTGTCGTCGAGGTCGATGTCCCAGGACAGGCGGGGCTCGTCGGTGTTGGGGTTGACGAACGCGGTGATGGCGATGATGTCGTCGTCGATGTGACCGAGGGCGCGGACGGCGAACGGTTCCCCGAACGCTTCGCCGAGGCGGTGGATGGGGACGGCGTGGAGGCCGGACGTGTACGTCGCGTCGAGGAACGTGTCGGTGAAGTCGATGAGTTCCGTAGTCATGCGGAGCACTTCGGCGTCGGCTGCGGTGAGGTTCCGGCGGAGGGTGTCGAGCTGGAGTTCGAGGTCGAAGCGGGAGAGGTTGTAAGTGGCGGTCACGCCGGTGTTCGTCGTCATGCCAGCCCTATGCCGTGACCTTCCGACCGGGTGGGAGCTAGCGGGTATGCGAGCGGCTACTTCCGCGTGTTTCCGGGGAAGCAGCCTCTCCGGGATGCTCGCATCTCGGGCGTGTCGCGCGGGTCATGCTGCCGTGAGGTGCTGCACGCGGTCCGGTGCGAGGAAGGCCGCAGCGTCGAGGTCAGACCAGAAGATGGTCTTCACGAACTGCTCGTCGGCGCCGGGCTCGTTAGCGACACAGACCGCGATGCGACGGCCGTTGTAGATGTGGGACCGGTGGAACGACGAGTAACCCTCCCCCATCGGGAAAGCGACTGCTGAGCGCACTTCCGCTTCGGAGACCCCCATCTCCTTCATGCGCTGGTGGGCGTGTGCGCTGATGAGAAGCTGCGGCTCCAGATTCGTGGTCATGCCACCGCTATGCGGGACCATCACGGCGAGCCGGGTGTCAGGCGTCGTGGACAACACCGCCGTACGGCAGCTGCACCCAGCCCGGGTCATGGCTGGCGTGCAGCCGGTCGGCGGTCTCGTGCATCTCCTGGTAGCCGCGGCCGGAGATGCCGAGCGTCTCCCGGAGGTCGGCAGCCGGAACGGTGAGCGTGCCGCCAGCGTCCCGCACCTCGTACAGGGGTCGGGTCCGACAAGGAACAGGCTGAGCGCGACCTTCCGACTGCGGACCTTCCTGAACTCCAGCACGCGCTCCCCCGTTAGTCGCCGTTTGACGGTCTTGTTCACCGGCCGTGCCACCGGTGCAAGACCATCAAACCGGGTGTGACTGCTGCGACCGTTACGCCGACTGCGGGTGCTGGACGGGGGTCGGTTGCCATGGCGCCCTGGATGACGCCTGCGATGTACGGGGCGACCTGTTCGAACTGCTGACAGGCGGTCTGCGTGCGCTCGGTCGTGTTCACGTTGATGCGGAACTCCCCCGGTGTCTCGATGACCGCTGAGACGAGGATGTGCGAGTTGCCGTGCAGGCGCAGGCGGATCCCTCCGGTGAACAGACGCCCGAGGAGGCGGTCGGGGCGTTCACCCGACACAGCGGCGGCATCGACGTAGTCGGCCTTGTACTCCGTCGTGTGCAGCAGCGACGCGAAGATGGCACGCAAGACCGCGAGGTGCTGCTGATAGTCCGCGCTGTCGTCGAGGGTGCGCGCAGCGTCGATTGCCTGGTCAAGGTCGGGGTGTTCGAGGGTCATGCCGACCCTATGCCGGTGGTTACAGCGGGGTGGCGCGGGTGCTGGCGAGCGCGGGTTGCATCGCTGCGGTGAAGATGACGTTGAACTGGTCGAGGGCGGCGCCGAGCTCGCCGGCGCGTTCCACCTCGGTCGCGGTGTGGCGGAGAGTCGGCATCGGGTCGGCGGGGTTCACCATGACGCTGAGGTCCGCCACCCCGGCTGGCACCCTCGCGCGAACAACTGCCGCCCAGCCATCCGCGGGTAGGCCGGCGACCTCGGGGAAGTGATTCGCGGTTCGGTCGGTGATGAGCTGTCCGTCGAACTCGATGACCGCGGCCGCGGTGACCGACAGGGCCAGCTGCGCGAGGCCTTTCACGTCGATGCGTCCGCCGTATTCGTCGGCGCGGGCCCGCCGTCCGAGGGCGTACGCGAGCTGCTGCACGTCCGCGTTGAGGCGGTTCAGCGCCGCCTGTCCGGTCAGATGCTGGTGCCCGAACGCTGCGCCGTTCCCGCTCACCCTGATGCTCCCTACTGCCGTCGGTTGACGTTCGAGGGTACGCCGACGCTCCCACACAGGTGGAATCACGGATGCGCGAACGCCCCGCCACAGTGGCGGGGCGTTCGCTGGTCGGGGTCAGGCGGCGAGCTTGTTGAGGCGCTTCTGCAGGGCGAGGCGGAGGCTGCGGTCTGCGATGTCGACGGCGCCGCCGTCCACCTCCTGCTCGGTGTGGAGGACGTGGACACGGATGGTGGGGTTCTCCGGGTCGACGGTGACGGTGACCGTCATCGGGGTGCCGTGGTGGTTGCCGAAGAAGCACACGTCGAACAGGTCCTCGAGCTCGTCGTTCACGTCGTCGAACTGCCGGCGGAGGTCACGGCTGGACGCGCTCTCGCTGATGTGCGGCTGCTCGAGGGCGAGGAGCAGGTCGGTAACAGCGGCGACCTTCGCGATGACGGCACCGCGGTCGAGGTTCGAAGGGGCCTTCCCCGCGAACTGTCGGACGGCGATGCCGAGGTCGAGGGTGCGGACGTCCTCGTCGCGGTTCTGGTGGATGTTGTCGCCGCCGACGATGTCGGCGAAACGGCGGGCGGGGTTGATGAGGGTGACGTCGGTCATGCTGGGCCTATGCCTGGTGCGAACTGGTCGACGTGGAAACACGTGCTCCGTCCACGGCGAAGCCCCGTCTTGCTTGACGAGCGGTCAAGCTAGCCGGGGCTTCGGGTGCAGGTCGGTCAGCGGCCGAACGAGAGGTTGATGCGGTCCATGGATGCCTGGTCGTAGATGCCGTCGAGGATGTACTTCATCTCGACCTCGTCGGGTGCGTCCTCAAGCTCCTCGATGGCGTCCCGGAGGTCGGAGAACTCCTCCTGCCCGGCGTACCACTTCGACGCCTTCACCGCGGTGACGAACTTGTCCCGCTTCTGGTCCCAGGTTGTCGTCTCGTCCTGCCAGATGGCCTTTGCGGGGATCCGTTCACCCCAGGATGGCTTCCCGGCGGCGACCCGAGCGCGGGCTGCCTGCGAAGCGGCGACGAGGACGTCGACGTTCTTGGACGGGACGTACTCGCGGAGCGGCTCCGTGGCAGCTTCAGCCTGCTGCGTGCCGGCGAACTGTCCGCCGTTGCCGGGGATGCCGGCGTCCTTGTTGCGTGTGGTGTTCGTCATGCTGAGGTTGTGCGCGGCCGGCGGCGGGTCACGAGGTGAAGGATGCCGGCGACGGCGAGGACCACCCCGCCAACGACTGCGCCCAGCATGCTCAGCAGGAGCAGGAAGCCGGCGCCGATGTTCGCGCCGCCGTCGAACCCACCTGCGAACATCAGGACGATGCCGGCGACGGCGATGAGGCCAGACACAGCGGCGATGATGCCACCGGTGCGGGTGAGCGTGTGAAGACCGGACATGCGCTCAGGGTATGCGGCGGAGGGGCTGTACCGTCGGCGTTGATGCTGCCTGAGCCTGGACGTCCTCGCGCGCTGTCGTCGGACCTCGACGATGCGGAGCATCTGCTGACTGTCGCGGTCGGGTTGGCGCGGATGACGAATCGGCCGGCGGCTCGAGCGCGGGTGTTGCGGGAGGCGCTGTGGTTCTTGTGGGAGCAGCCTCGGTTGCCGCGGCCGCTGCTCAGGTCGAAGTACCCGAACGCGTACCCGTGGTCGCCTGCGGCGATTGCGCGGGTCCGTTCCGGGCAGTCCGGTGGCCTGGTGCTCGAGCATCTGGAACCGCGGGTGCTGCTGGTGTCGGATCTGCTGGCCCGTGCGGATGAGTGGTCGCCGGCGACGTTCGCGGCGGAGCTGCACCGGCGCGCGGGTGCAGCGGTGGTGACGCAGGAGGACGACAGGCGGCTGACGACGGCAGGTTTCGCTCGGTCGATGCCTGAGACGCCTGACGGTCCCTGGGCTAGGTACGTCGCCTCGGGTATAGATGTGTCAGCGTTCCGGTCGCTCTCCTCCGCTTCACCGGTGGAATGACCTCGGAAGTCACACGTGACCGGGGCTTTCCGTGTTCGGCTCCCCTGACTTCACCCGGTGTGCGGAGTAGGGTCTGCTGCACGGATAGGTGACGTCTGATCTGGCTTGCCCGGGAGGGCAGCCTGGAAGGATGCCATCGTGCCCAA
>NZ_QKLI01000018.1:0-67634 GCF_003224255.1 Curtobacterium sp. MCBD17_030
CTTCGTCGGCAGCGTCAGATGTGTATAAGAGACAGGGCCCACCCGCACCGGCCCCACCCGCACCAGCTCCATCCGCACCAGCAGAGTCCCGGAACAGGATCCGATGACCGACGCAACCGAACCGGCAGGCCCGGACGCACCGGAGGACCGCACGACACCGGTCCCGCGGACACCGCGATCCGAGGTCCGGGAGCGCCTGCTCGCGGCCGGCTCCCGGGTCTTCGCCGAGCAGGGCGTGCACGAAGCGCGGCTCGACGCCGTCGCCGCCGCCGCGGGCTTCAGCAAGGGCGCGGTCTACTCGAACTTCTCGTCGAAGGAGGACCTGCTCGCGCAGGTCATGCAGCGCGCCACGAACCGGGTGCTCCAGTCGCTGCAGGAGCTCATCGGCATCGACATCAGCGCCGCCGACGTCGGTGACGTCGTCCGGGCCGCGTTCGGACGACACGACCAGAGCGCCGAGTTCGCCCTGCTCTCCGAACTCCGCGCCTACGCCATCCGCCACCCGGAGTTCATGCCCGAGTTCGTCCGGCAGCGCCGCACCCTGCAGGACGGCGTCCGGGAACTCGTCCACACCTGGTTCGCCGCGCACCCCGAGGTCGACCCCGGCATGCCGCTCGACACCTTCGCGACGATCCTCGTCGCCACGAACTCCGGCATGGTGTTCGACGCCCCCGCCCTCGACGGGATGAACCCGGGCGAGGCCGTCGCGACGATGGTGGAGGCGGTGCTCCGGCCGCGCTGAACCGCCGGCGTGGCCCGCGGGTCAGCCCGCTGCCGGCGCGGGTCAGCCCGCTGCCGGCGCGGGTCGCCCGTCCGACGGACGGCCCGAGGGCAGCAGGCTCGGCGGGAGCAGGCGGGACCGGACCACCCGGCCACGCGAGACCGCGCCGTCCAACGCGGTGCGGGCCTCCCGGACGGACCGGAGGAGTGCCTGCGTGTCCGCACGGCCGTCGACGGCGAAGCGCTCGTGGTCGACGGCGTCCACCACGGACTGCAGGTGCGGCAGCACCGACGCCGGCACCACCGTCCGGAGGCGACCGAGGACGCCCCGTGCGGTCCGGGCGACGGCGGCTGCGTCCCCGGGTGGTGCCGAACCGGGTGCGAACCCGTGGTCGGCGACGTCGTCGAGCAGCTCCCGCCACGCGGTGACGGCCGGATGCCGTCCTGCCGCGACCGCGCCGAGCCGACGGTGCCGTCGTCCCGCTCGGACCGCGCCGGGCGCGACGAGCACCGCGAGGGCGACGAGCACGCCGACGAGCACACCCCACGGGGCACCGCCACCACCGGCACTGCTGCCGCCCGCAGCCGCGGAGGTCGGTGTCGACGAGGCCGATGCCGAGGCCGACGGTGCCGTGGTCTCACCGGGAGCGGGCAGCGGCGTCTCGGTCGGGGCGGGCGCCGACGTGGCGGACGCCGAGGGCTGCGGCTGCGCGGCCTGGTCGGAGTCCGGCGTCGGCTCGAACGACACCCATCCGGCGCCGCGGATGTACAGCTCCGGCCACGAGTGCAGCTGGCGGTTCGACACCGTGTACTGGCCGTCCTCGCGGCTGGCACCGGCGCGGTAGCCGACGGCGACGCGCGACGGGATGCCGAGGGTGCGGGCCATCACGGCCATCGCGGACGCGAAGTGCACGCAGTACCCCGAGCGCTCCTGCAGGAACCGCGCGACGACGTCCATGCTGTCACCGTCGTAGCCCTGCTCGACCGGCGCCGTCTCGGAGTAGGTGAACAGGCCGCTGCGGAACCACTGCTCGAGAGCCCGGGCCTGCCCGTAGTCGGTGGTCGCGCCGGCGTCGACCCGGGCCGCGGTGGTGCGGATCACGTTCGGCAGGTCGTCGGGCAGCTCGGTGTCGGTGCGGAGCTGCGCCCGGGACGGCGCGACGAAGCCACGACCGTCGGCCTGGGACAGCCGGCCGGAGGCGGCGATGGCGTCGAGGTACGCGCTCGCGGACACCGAGGCGCCGTACGCCTCGTAGACCGCACCGCGGCGGGTCGCCGGACCGGCGGAGCGGACCGTGTTCGTGTCCCCGGACCAACGCCACTGGGCGAGGTCGAGGTTCGTCGACTTCGACTCGACCGACATCGCCCCGGCGGGCAGCGGCAGGTAGTTGCTCGACAGTCCGGTGATCTGCACCGTCACGTCACCACGGTCGGCCAACCGCGGGTTGACTCCGTCCACCCGACGGGACTGGTCGGCGGTGTCCGCGGTGGAGGCGTCGGTGACGGTCGGCACCCAGTCGCCCGTGCCGAACTCGTCGAGGTCCGCGAGCTTGAGGTACTCCGGTTGCCCGTCCGAGGACCGGTACCGGAAGACCTCGAGCTCGCTCGGTCGGCGGAGGTCCTGGCCGAGTTCGAGCAGGGTGCCCGGGCGTCCGGGCTGGATCGGTGACTGGATCGCCCCCGTGACGCCGGAGAGCCAGCCGGCGTCGATCGGCACGAGGACGGGCAGTCCGATGGCCACGACCAACCCGATGACGCCGACGACGGCAGCCGGGAAGACCCGTTGCACCGGCCGGACCGACGTCCACAGCAGCGCGAGGAAGGCCAGCGCGGTGGACACGACCAGCCACCCCGACGGGGCCTCGCCGGTGATGATGCCCGGCACCAGGAGGATCACGAGTGCGGGTGCCGCGGCCAGGGCGGCGGTCGGGGCCACGGCTGCCAGGAACAGCGAGGCGCCCGCCACCCAGGCGATCGCCACCGTCACGATCAGCCGGATCGAGTCCGTCTGCGGCAGCGGAGCCGGGTTCAGGCGGATCGCCGCCAGCGTCTGCCCGAGCGCGCCGTCCCGGTCGAGCCAGCCGAGCGGTGCGGTGTCGTTGAGGAGCGCCGCGGCGCAGGAGCCGAGCACGAGCGTCGCGACGAGCGCCACGAAGCGGACGCCGCGGGGCCGGGTCCGGACGGCGAGCAGGACGGCGACGAGCACGGCGGCGAACACCACGCCGGACAGCCACCACGAGATCCCCTGCACGAGCGGGCGCATCGCCAGTGCGGCGACGAGGACGGGCACCGGTGCGAGGGCCACGACCCAGGCGCCGGGGGTGTCCGGGCTGCGGTCGTCGCGGTCCAGGACCTCGCGGACGTCGACGTGCTGGCGCTGCCGGCTCGGGCTGGTGGCGGTCACCGGCTGCGTCCGCTCACGGTCGTGCCGGGCACCGGCACCACGAGCACGCGCCACCCGGCGCGGTCCATGATCCCGCGGACGACCGGGTCGGGGGCGACGACGGTGACGAGCACCCCGCGGCTCGACCCGTTCGTCGCGGAGACGAGTCCGGCCGCCTCCTCCGGGCTGCAGTGCCCGGTGACGACCGCGGTCATGCCGTGCACGTCACGACCGCGGACGCCGTGCAGCACGTCGACGGGGTCGCGCGAGTCGGACCGGGCCTGGACGTCGGCGAGGCCCACGAGCACCTCGGACAGACCACCGGCGTCGCCGCTGTGGCGGACGTCACCGCCGGGACCGTCACTGACGAGTGCGACCCGGGACGTCCGTGCCGACAGCGCCCGGGCGACGCTCGCCGCCACCACGACCGCGTGCTCGAACGCCTGGTCGCCGCCGAGGTCGGACAGTTCGGACAGGTCGTCGCGGCCGAGCTGCTGGTACGAGGAGCGGCGCACGTCGAGGGCGACCACGGCCTCCGGCGGCTGCGCCTGCGTGGTCTGACGGACGTGCAGGACGCCGCGCTTCGCGCTCTGTCCCCAGTGCACGCGGCGGATCGGGTCACCCGGACGGTACGGGCGGAGCTCGCTGTCGTCGGCCGATCCGCCCTGTCCGACCCGGCCCTCGTCCGCGGAGACCGCGCCGGCGAGCGCACCGGTGTCGAGCGCGGCGAGCGGCGTCGTCCCGGGGACCACGACGACCTCCTCGGCCGGGACGACCGGCCGGTCGATGCGGAGCAGCCCGAACGGGTCCTCGACGCGGATCGTGACCGGGCCGATGGACGCTCGCCCGCGGTGGATCGCGAGGGCCTCGACGTCGAGGACGGCCGGCGGCTGGCCGGGTCCGATGGTGACGAGCGACGCCGCGTCACTGGTGCTCACGAAGAGGTCGTCCAGCTGTTCGCTGACCAGCAGCGTGGACCGCGGTGCGAAGCGCACCCCGGAGCCCCGGAGCGTGACCCGCTCCCGGTAGACCTCTCCCACCTGCACGGTCGCGCGCGGTGCCGACCGGGAGGCCCGGAGCGGCGCCGCCACGGCCAGTGCGGTGACGACACCCGCGACGACGAGCACCAGGAGCAGGAGACCCGCGGACACGGCGACGCTCATCGACGCCACCAGTCCGCCGCCGACGAGCCCGATGCCGACCGCGAGGACCGTCCAGCCGCGCAGCGTCGGGCGTGGGAACGGGGTCCGCCGCAGCATGCCGAGCCCGCGGCGTCCGATGCGGGACAGCGCCGAGCCGGCCGCGCCCGCGCGGAGCGCGATCGGACGGGCAGCGGGGCGCTGGTCGGCCATCAGGAGCGGACGGGGGTCGCGGTGAACGGCACCGCGGTGTCGGAGACGATCCGGACGACGATCTCGCGGGCCGTGTCCTCGGCCGAGCCGCCGAGGCCGCGGGCGACCGGGACGAGCCGGTGTGCCAGGACGACCGGCGCCAGGGTCGCGACGTCGTCGGGGGTGACGAAGGGCCGGCCGAGGAGCGCCGCGTGCGCACGGGCTGCCTGTGCCAGGTGCAGGGTCGCGCGGGGGCTGGCGCCGAGGAGCAGGTCGGGGTGCGTGCGGGTGGCGCGGACGATCTCGACGATGTACGCCTCGACGTCCGGCGCGACGTGCACCGTGCGCACGGACGCGATCATGGCACGGAGCGTGTCGACGTCGACGACGGGGCGCAGGTCGGCGAGCGGGTCGTGCCCGCCTCGGGCCGCGAGCATGCGCCGTTCGGCACCGGGGCTCGGGTAGCCCATCGCGATGCGCGCCATGAACCGGTCGCGCTGCGCCTCCGGCAGGGGGTACGTGCCCTCCATGTCGACCGGGTTCTGCGTCGCGACGATCATGAACGGGGTCTCGAGGGGCCGGGTCACGCCGTCGACGGTCACCTGGGACTCGGCCATCGCCTCCAGGAGCGCCGACTGGGTCTTCGGGCTCGTGCGGTTGATCTCGTCACCGATGACGACGTTCGCGAACACCGGACCCGGCGAGAACCGGAAGGCGCCGGACGACTGGTCGTAGATGTTCACGCCGGTGACGTCCGAGGGCAGCATGTCGGAGGTGAACTGGATGCGGCTCACGGACCCGCCGACCGAGGCACCGAGGGCCTTCGCCAGCACGGTCTTGCCGACGCCGGGGACGTCCTCGACGAGCAGGTGTCCCTCGGCGAGCATCACGGTGAGGGCGGTGCGGATGGCCTCGGTCTTGCCGTCCACCACAGTCGCGACCGACGCCATGACGGCCGCACCCGCGTCCTGGATCCGGTCGATCGGGACGGTCTGGTGGGTCAGCTCCGGCACGCAGGTCTCCTCGCCGCTGGGTCGATGTCCGGCGATGCTACAACGGCCGAGTGAGCGCAACCGGAGGATGCGTCACCGATCGCGCAGCGCGGACGGGACATGCAGTGCGGACGGGAGGCGCAGTGCCGCGTCCGCGGCGAGCAGGACCTCCGCCGCCACCCTGACCCCCTCCTCCCGCCCGAGCTCGGTGTCCTCGTGCTCGATGTTGACGAGCATGTCCGGGTCGACCTCGTGCAGCGCGCGGAGGAACTCGGTCCAGAACGCGGTGTCGTGCCCCTTCCCGAGCGCCACGAAGTCCCACGCGGACGGCTTCGGCCACTCGTTCGCCCACTCGTCGCCGCCGAGGTTGGTGCGCGGCTCGTCCGGTGACAGTCGTCGGAACGAGTTGTCGAGCACGCCGTTGATCGCGGCGTGCGGGTTGATCCGGACGTCCTTGGCGGCGGCGTGCAGGACGAGCGGGCCGAGGTCGCGGACGACGGCGACCGGGTCCATCTGCTGCCAGAACAGGTGGCTGGCGTCGAGTTCCACGCCGGTGTTCGTCAGGGCACCGCGTTCCACGAGTTCCCGGACCGACGCCGGGTTGAAGACGAGGTTCTGCGGATGCAGCTCGAGCGCGACGTGCACCCCGTGCTCCCGGGCGAACGCGTCGATCTCCTGCCAGAACGGCACCGCGATGCTCCACTGGTGTTCGAGGACGTCGAGCGCGGCGGAGTTCCAGGCGTTCACGACCCAGTTCGGACGGGTCCCGCCGGGCTCCCCCGCCGGCAGGCCGGACATCGTGACGACGCGGGTCTGCCCGAGGCGGGCGGCCAGACGGATGCTGCGTCGGATGTCCTCTGCGTGCGCGGGGCCGATCGCGGGGTCGGGGTGCAGCGGGTTGCCGTTGCAGTTGAGTCCGGCGATCGACACCCCGGTGCCGTCGAACTGCTCGAGGAAGGCGTCGCGAGCCGCGTCGTCCGTCAGGATCGCGTCGATGTCCGGCACGTGCACCGGGGGCAGGAAGCCGCCGGTGTTCAACTCGATCCCGGTCAGGCCGGCCCGACGGACGGCGGTGAGTGCGTCGGCGAGGGACCGGTCGTGGAAGACAGCGTTGTACAGTCCGAGCTTCATGCGCTGACCGTCGCCGTCGTGTCGGCGGTGCACCGGGCCTCCACCGTGACCGTGCGACCGCCGTCGGCGGCCGACGCGGTGACGGCGGCGAGGACCTCCATGTTGTGCACGCCGTCGTGGAAGGTGGCGTTCGTCGGCAGGGGGTCGGCGACCCCGGCCACCTCGTCGAGGAAGGCGCGGGCCTGCACCTCGAACATCTGGTTCTGCCCCCAGCCGACGCCGGGTGCGTCCATCGCCATCCCGCCCGCGACGTAGGGGTGGTCGGGGCCGAGGACGACCTGCCGGTACCCGCCCAGGCGGCTGCCGTCGCTGCGGAGGGCGAGACCGATCTCGGCCGGGCGCTCCTGGTCCCAGCGTGCCGCCCCGTTCTCGCAGAACACCTCGACCACCAGGCCGTTCGGGTGCGCCGTCGTGACGCGCGAGACCTCGAGGGAGCCGACACCGGCACCGAAGCGAGCGGCGAAGGTGGCGTAGTCGTCGTTCTGCACGCGTGCCGTCTCCCCCGTGAGCGGTGCCCCCTGCCCACGGAGCGCGTGTCCGGCTGCGACCGGGCGCTCGGTGATCTCGGTGGTGAACAGTCCTCCGCTGACCTGCGTGACGTCCCCGGCCAGGAACTCGGCGATGTACGTCAGGTGGGACCCGACGTCGGCGAGCGCACCGGTGCCCGGGGCGCCGGCGTAGCGCCACGAGAACGGCACGTCGGGCGAGGAGCCGTAGTCCGTCCAGTACCGTCCGGAGAGGTGCCGCACCCGGCCGAGCGTGCCGTCGTCGACGAGCTCGCGGATCGCGGCGAGGCCGGGGGCGCGGCGGTAGGTGAAGCCGATCCGGGCGGTGACGCCCCGTTCCGCTGCCCGGTCCGCGGCGTCGGCCATCGCGCGGGCGTCCTCGAGCGAGTCGGCGAGCGGCTTCTCACAGAGGACGTGCTTGCCGGCGTCGAGCAGCCCCTCGACGATCTCGCGGTGCAGGCTGTTCGCGACCACGACGCTGACGACGTCGATGTCGTCCGCCGCGGCGATCGCCCGCCAGTCGGTGTCGTGCCGCTCGTACCCGAACCGCCGCGCCGCCTGCTGGGCGAGCGGCTCGTACACGTCGCCCACCGCCACGAGTCGGACGGGAGGCAGGACCGGGTCGAAGAGGCTCGGTGCGGTCCGCCACGCATTCATGTGGGCCTTGCCCGCCATGCCGGCTCCGATGACGGCGACGCCGATGGGCTCGCTCATGTGCACTCCTTCGTGACGGTGACCCGACGTTCTGGAACGTTCCAGAACGAGTGGCTACACTGTAGACGCAGGCACCCATGTCCTGTCAATGCCTGATCTGCAGGAGGGTCCATGGCCGAGCGCCCGCCGACGATCATCGACGTCGCCGCCCGCGCCGGGGTCTCGAAGTCACTCGTCTCGATGGTCGTGCGCGGCGACCCGGGCGTCTCCCCCGCGCGCCGCGCGGCCGTCCTCGCCGCCGTCGCCGAGCTCGGCTACCGCACGAACCGGGCCGCGGCGATCCTCGCGGGCACCAGGACCGGCACCGTCGGGGTGGTCGTCGACGACTTCCGGAACCCCTGGTACGTCCCGATGCTCGACGGCATCCGGGAGGTCCTCGCACCCCGCGGACTCCGACTCACCCTGGCCGACGGCGCCGCGAACGCGCACCTCGGCGCCTCACCCTTCGACGACCTCGTCTCGCTGCGGGTCGACGGCGTCGTCCTCGCCGCCGAGTCACCCGACGGTCTCCTGGTCCCACCCGACCTGCCCGTCGTCGTCGCCGGCGAGCGCGCGGTCCGCCCCCCGGACACCGACACGGTCGCCTCGGACGAGGCCGCCGGCGGGCGACTCGCCATCCGCTACCTCGTCGACCTCGGCCACCGACGGATCGCCCACCTGACCGGGACGGGAGGCTCGGCCACCGCCCGCCGCGTCGCCGCCGTCGCCGAGACGGCCCGCTCCGGCATCGTCCCGGTCGTCGCCGGCGACGCCGGCACGGACGAGGCCGCCGGACACCAGGCGGCCCGGACCGTGCTCGCCGAGCACCCGGACGTCACCGCGTTCTTCGCCGCGAACGACGTCATGGCGATGGGTGCGATGGCCGCCGTGCTCGAGGCCGGACTGCGGGTGCCGGAGGACGTCTCGGTGATCGGGCACGACGAGACCCCGCTGGCGTCGTCACCCCTCGTCGGCCTGACCACGGTCGATCCCCACAACGACGAGGTCGGACGGCGTGCGGCGGCACGGCTGCTGGTGCGGCTCGACGCTGCCGCCGGGCAACCGGACGGCAGCGCCGCGGCACCGGCCCCGGCGCCGACGCGGTCACTCGTGGAACCGTCACTCGTGCTCCGGCGCACCACGGGACCGCCGCCGTCCTGACCCGCTGAGCCGAGATCCGTGCGGCGCCGGGCTCCGGTGCCCCGCGGATCAGCGCTCGGGCAGAGGCGACAGGTTGAGCGACCACATCGCGACGCCGTGCGCACCGAGCTCACGGGCCAGGTCCCGGCGTGCGGCGTACGACCGGTCGTCGGACCAGTGCAGCTGCCGGCCGTCCTCGAGCGTCGCCGACCACTCCCCCGTGCGGTCCGACCACACCGCCCGGTCGCCGGCCAAGTGCGCTGCCCGGGCTGCCGGGATCGGGGCGGCGTTCGCACCGGGCCCCCACGCGTAGCCGTAGCCGGCGATGCCGACGTCGATGCGGTCTGCGGGGAGCCCGCCGTCGACGGCGGTGCGCACGGCCTTCCGTGTCCACGGCAACGACCCGATCGTGCCCGGACCGCCCCACGGCCCGTGCTGGTCGTAGGTCATCAGGACGATGCGGTCGAGGTGCGGGGCGAGCCCGGCCAGGTCGTAGCCGCGCGAGCGGTACTCCGCCGGGTCGGTGGAGGACATCATCGCGATCGAGACCTCGGCGTCGTCCCCGAGCCGCTCGCGGACGGCACTCCGGAGCGCCCGGGTGAAGGTGACCAGGTCGGCCTGGTCCTGGGAGCGCATCGACTCGAGGTCGATCTGCACGCCGTCGGCCCCGAGGCGAGCCGCCAGGTCGACGAGCCCGCCGACGACACGTTCCCGGTTCGTCGGCGACGACAGCAGCGCCGTGGCCGCTTCGGGCGAGAAGTCCCCGAGCGTCGATGTGTAGTTGCTGAAGAGCACCTCGGTCCGGGCCCCGGCGTCCGCGGCGACACCGACGAGTTCGCCGACGTCGCCCGAGGTCGAGAGCAGGTGCGTGCCGTCGTCGGCCAGCGCCGCACCGTCCACCCCGATGACGTCTGCGCCGCGGCCGACGGCGGTACGCACGCGGTCGGCGGCACCACCTCCGGGTTCGACGTAGCCCTCGATGCCGCCAGCCGAGCCACGGGTGCCGTCGGCGCTGCAGCCCGAGAGCAGCACGGCGGCGACCGCCATGGTCGCCGCTGCCGTCGTCATCCGTCGCATCACCCGATGACCGTAGCCGGTGCGTTCGGGGGCGCGCTCCGGGCGGCCGGTGGACCGAGACCCAGACGTCCGGGGAAAGAGTCGGGCGGAAGAACTGCGCACCGGGAACGACGAAACCCCGGTCCGCATCGACGGTTCCGGGGTTTCGTGGAGTGCGGAGACGGAGGGATTTGAACCCTCGGTCCCCGAAAGGGGACTCCACCTTAGCAGGGTGGTGCACTCGGCCTGACTATGCGACGTCTCCAGGTGTTCGACGACGAGCATACAGGAGGTCGGGCGGACTCTCGACCCGCCGGATCGCCGTCAGCGGAGCCGCAGTCGTGCCCGGTGAGACGGCATCTGCGGCACCGTTCTCATCGGTCCCCCGAAGTGGGGACGATGGGGGGTTGCCGTTGTGTACCCCGGTGCATAGTCTCGTCGTGACGTGGCATCACATTCCGGGGCGTCACACCCCCGTCGCCGCGACACAGCACCCAGCAAGAGCACGCAGTACAGCACCCAGACGTCGCTCCCCGTGGCCTGGGCCTGACGCCCCCGATCGTCAGCGCCCGCCCGGGGAGCGACTTGGTTGCGCGGCGGCATGGTGATGTCCGTCCCGCATGGCGACACCGGTTCGACTCAAGCCGTCTCGGCGCTGCGGAACCGCTCGGGCAGCGCGATCAGCAGCTCGGCCAGCTCGGTCAGCCGGACGGCGCACAGCGCGACGTCGTCCGCGAGCGCTGCGCTCCGTGCAGCCTTGACGACCTGCATGCGCCGGGTCCAGTCCGCTGCGACGTCGATGCCGTTCGCCCGCGCGATGTCGTCCGTGTGGAAGACATCGAGCACGGTCTGCTGCGATCGCAACCAGTCAGCGCTCACCGGGGCCCCGGACCGCCGGAGCACCCACACCGCGAGCTCCACGAACGCACCGGCCTCCGACAGACAGTCGCGGAGGACGGCGGGGTCGAAGGGCTCGTCGCCCCGGGCACAGCTGGTCGGCGGATCGACCAGCATCGAGCGCGCGATCCGGGTGCGCTCGACCATCTGCCCGACCGTCCACGGGGCGATCACCACACCGACGTAGCGCTGCACGATGACCAGTCGGAGGGCCTCGAGCGGCACGAGCGCTTCGCGGACCGGGGTCCGCGACACCCGCATGTCGTCGGCCAGCGCGTCGAGGCGCAGGCGCTGTCCACGGCGGTAGTCACCGCTCAGGATGTGGCGCAACATCCGTTCGAAGACCGCGTCACGCAAGAGGTTTCGCGGCACCCCCAGCGGGTCGGCGACACCGCCACCGGCGCTGGCACTGGCGCCGGCGGCACTGGGTCCGGCACCGGTGGCACTCGTGGCACTGGCGGCACTGGTGGCACTGGTGGCACTGATCACGTCGCTCTCGACGCGCAGGAGTCCGGTCATCAGGTCACCGTCCTGCACGGCGGCTCCGATGGCCGAGGGCGCCGTCTGCCCGGTGGACAACCGGATGCGGCCGTCTTCTGTGGAGGACAGCATGCTGCCCCCTCCGGCGGTGTTCGGCCGTCGTGGTGGTGTCGTGCATCGGATCCTCCGTGACCACGGCCCTCCGGACGGGGCCGTGGTCACGAGGATCACAGGATGCGGCGGCGACCGCTAAACATGTTGCATCAGGAGTTTCGCCGGGTCTCCGGCCCACGGCTGGACGGGCCTCCCGTCCCGGAACCCGGACCGGCGTCTGCACTGTCCTTCCCGGTCAACACCGACAGCGGCTGCGTGATGTCCTCGAGGCCCTTCCGGGCGGCATCGACACCGAAGACGAGTGCGACCACCCCGCCGACGATCATCACCGCGGATCCGAGCAGGTACCCCCAGAAGAGGGGGTCGCGGTCCGAACCGTCGCCGATGAAGGCACCGTAGATGAGCGGTGCGATCGCGCCGAAGACCTGCGCCAGCGCGAAGAAGTACGAGATCGCCTGCGACCGCAGTTCGAGCGGGAAGATCTCGCTCACCGTCAGGTAGGCACTCGAGGCGCCGGCCGACGCGAAGAAGAACGACACGCACCAGAACGCGACCTGCCAGCCCGCGTTGATGGCGTCCGCGCGGAACAGGAACGCCGAGGTGGCGAGCACCAGCCCGGACACCAGGTAGGTCAGGAAGATCATCTGCCGCCGACCCCAGGTGTCGAAGAAGCGACCGAGGATGATCGGCCCGAGCAGGTTGCCGATCGCGAACGGGAAGAAGTAGATCGACGTCTGTGCGGTCTTCAGCCCGAAGAAGTTCGTCAGCACGAGTGCGTACGTGAAGAAGATCGCGTTGTACAGGAACGCCTGCGTGATCATCATCGTCGCGCCGACCAGCGTGCGGGTCGGGTACTGCTTGAGCAGCACGCGCGCGATGGTCAGGAACCCCACCCGGTCCATCGGTGTGACCGTCATCGCCTTCGACTGCGGCACCGGCTCGAGCTCCTTGCCGGACTCCCGCTCGACCTCGGCCTCGATCCGCGCGACGGTGTCCTCGGCCTCCTGCTCCTTGCCGTGCGTCATCAACCACCGGGGACTCTCCGGGATGTGCCGACGGAGGAAGATGATCGCGATGCCGAGCACCGGGCCGAGGAAGAACCCGATCCGCCACCCGATGCTCTCGGAGAAGTTGGCCGTGTCGAGCAGGTAGATGTTCGCGGCCGCTCCGAGGGCGGCGCCGCCCCAGTAGGTGCCGTTGATCGCGATGTCGACGTGCCCGCGGTACTTCGCCGGGATGAGCTCGTCGATCGCCGAGTTGATCGCGGCGTACTCGCCGCCGATGCCGAGACCGGCGACGAACCGGAAGACCGCCAGGAACCAGAAGTCCTGCGCCAGACCCGCGACACCGGAACCGATGAGGTAGATCGCGAGCGTCAGGATGAAGAGCTTGCGCCGACCGAGGCGGTCCGACAGGCGCCCGAAGACCAGTGCGCCGACGACCTGTCCGACCAGGTAGATGCTGCCGAGGGACGCCACGTCCTGGTTCGACAGTCCCAGGTCGGCCTTGAACCCGGCGTTCGAGACGATCTGGATCTCGAGTCCGTCGAGGATCCACGACACCCCCAGGCCGACCACGACGCTCCAGTGGAACCTCGTCCACGGCAGTCGGTCCATCCTCGCCGGGACGAGACTCGTGACCGTCCCGTCCTTCGTTCCGCTGGCGCTCGTCATGCGCATGCTCCTCCCGCGGTGAGCGCCCTCCGCTCACCGCAAGACCGGAACGTACGCTCCAGCCGCCGCTCAGGTTCGCGGAGGGGCGGGAACGGCCCCGGAACGACGTCCGGGGGTCTGATCCGACCGCGATCCGGACTGGAGGCCCGTGACGGCGCCGCCACGAGCCTCCCGTCAGTAGCGTGGTGGCGTGCCGCTGCAGAACTCGACCGACCGCATCCTCACCACCCACACGGGCTCGCTCCCCCGGACGCCGGAGCTCACCGCGCTCCTGGTCGCCCGCGACCAGGGCAAGCCGTTCGACGAACAGGCGCTCCGTGACGAGACCGCCGCCGTGCTCGCCCACACCGTCGACGCGCAGCTGGCGGCCGGGATCGACGTCGTCAACGACGGCGAGGTGCCCCGCGTCGGCTTCTCCACCTACATCCGCGAGCGCCTGTCCGGATTCGGCGGCACGGGGCACCGCAAGCCGACGCTCGACTCGGTGAAGTTCCCCGAGTACGCCGCGTTCCAGGCCCGGCAGATCGACGAGGGCGCCGAGTTCGCCCGCGTCTGGGACACCCCGGTCGCGCAGGGCCTGCTGCAGTACGACGAGGAGCGCGCGGGCATCCGCGAGGACCTCGACGGCTTCGAGCGCGAACTCGCTCGCAACGCCGAAGCCGGCCGCACCCCGGCCGGCACGTTCATCTCGGCGGCGACCCCCGGGATCGTCGCGACGACGCTGCTGCTCGACGACGCCAACCCGCACTACGCCGACCACCGCGAGTACGTCTTCGCCCTCGCCGAGCAGCTCCGGGTCGAGTACGAGGAGATCGTCGCCCGCGGCCACGTCCTGCAGCTCGACGCTCCGGACCTGGCGATGGAGCGGGTGATCCACTTCGGCGACGCATCGCTCGACGAGTTCCTGGCGGCGGTCGACCTGCACGTCGACGCGCTCAACCACGCCCTGCGGAACATCCCGAAGGAGCAGACCCGACTGCACGTCTGCTACGGCAACTGGCAGGGGCCACACCAGGACGACGTCCCCGTCGACGTGCTGCTCCCCCACCTCTACCGCGCCGAGGTCGGGTCGTTCAGCATCCCGT
Source organism: Curtobacterium sp. MCBD17_030 (assembly GCF_003224255.1). NCBI lineage: Bacteria > Bacillati > Actinomycetota > Actinomycetes > Micrococcales > Microbacteriaceae > Curtobacterium > Curtobacterium sp. MCBD17_030. The sequence continues at coordinate 14,202 of NZ_QKLI01000018.1, forward strand.
TCGGCAACCCGCGGCACGCGCACGAGTTCCCGGCGTTCCGCGACCTGCCGCTGCCCCCCGGCGCGGTCCTCGTGCCGGGGGTCATCGACGTGACGACGAACTACCTGGAGCACCCGCAGCTCGTCGCGAACCGGATCGTCGAGGCGGCCGAGGCGGTCGGTGACCCGACCCGGATCGTCGCCGGCACGGACTGCGGCCTGGCGACCTTCGCCAGCTACGAGTTCGTCGCGTCCGACGTCGCGTGGGCGAAGCTCGGCGCACTCGTCGAGGGCGCCGAGATCGCGTCCCGCCGCCTGTTCGGCTGACGCATCCGCGAGACGCCGGTGTCCGCGCGAGACGCCTCCGACCCATCGAGACACAGCCACATCCGGCGGCGTCTCGCCCCTCGGGCGGCGGCACGACCAGACGGGGGCGTCTCGGCGCCGCGGTGTCGGACGGGAGGCGCGGGGCGGCCCCGTCACGGGCGTCCCGTCCGTTGCCGCCGTCGGTGGGCGGGCGTACCGTGGCGCCCGTGAACCGACCTGCTCTCTCCACGGTCGGCGAGCTCCGCGCTGCTGGGCACGTCCAGAAGTCGGTCCGCGCCGAGATCCGCGACAACCTGCTCACCGCCCTCCGCGAGGGCCGCGACCCCTGGCCCGGCCTGCACGGCTTCCAGACCACCGTCATCCCACAGCTCGAGCGCGCCCTGATCGCCGGGCACGACGTCGTCCTGCTCGGCGAGCGCGGCCAGGGGAAGACCCGACTGCTCCGCACCCTGAACGGCCTGATGGACGAGTGGACACCGGTCATCACCGGCTCCGAACTCGGCGAGCACCCGTACGAACCGATCACCACGGCGAGCATCCGCCGTGCCGCGGACCTGGGTGACGCACTGCCGATCTCGTGGGTGCACCGTGACGACCGGTACGTCGAGAAGCTCGCGACGCCGGACACCTCCGTCGCGGACCTGATCGGCGACGTCGACCCGATGAAGGTCGCGGAGGGCCGCAGCCTCGGCGACCCGGAGACGATCCACTTCGGCTTGATCCCCCGCGGCCACCGCGGCATCGTCGCGATCAACGAGCTGCCCGACCTCGCCGAGCGCATCCAGGTCGCGATGCTCAACGTGATGGAGGAGCGGGACGTCCAGATCCGCGGGTACGTGCTGCGACTGCCGCTCGACGTGCTCGTCGTCGCGAGTGCGAACCCCGAGGACTACACGAACCGCGGCCGGATCATCACACCGTTGAAGGACCGCTTCGGCGCCGAGATCCGCACGCACTACCCGATCGAGCTGGCGGACGAGATCGCCGTCATCCGGCAGGAGGCGCAGTTGACCGCCGAGGTGCCGGACGCCTTGATCGAGATCCTCGCCCGCTTCACCCGTGCCCTCCGCGAGTCGAGTGCCGTGGACCAGCGCAGTGGTGTCAGTGCCCGCTTCTCGATCGCCGGTGCCGAGACCGTTTCCGCCGCCGCCGTGCACCGCGCCGCCCGCCAGGGTGAGCCGGACGCCGTCGCCCGGCCGATCGACCTCGAGACCGCGGTCGACGTGCTCGGCGGCAAGATCGAGTTCGAGTCCGGGGAAGAGGACCGCGCCGACGAGGTGCTCGAACACCTGCTGCGGACCGCGACCGCCGAGACCGTGCGCTCGCGCTTCCGTGGGCTGGACTTCGGGGTGCTCGTCGATGCGCTCGAGGGCGGCACGATGGTCACCACCGGCGAACAGGTCAGCGCGCGGGACTTCCTCGCCGGCCTGCCGTCGCTCGGCGAGTCCGACCTGTACGACCAGGTGTGCGAGCGCCTCGGCGCCACGTCCGACGGCGAGCGCGCCGGCGCTATCGAGTTGGCGCTGGAGGGCCTGTTCCTGGCCCGCCGCATCAGCAAGGAGTCCGGCGGGGGCGAAGCAGCGTATGGGATGTGACCCGGTGCGCACCGGCACAGACACCGACACCGACGGGGTGACCCGTGGCTAGCCGCCCGAACCGTCGGCTGAGCCGTGACAGCCGCTACGGCAAGTACGACGGCGGCCCGGATCCCCTCGCGCCACCCGCCGACCTGGCGGAGGCGCTCGACGCGATCGGGCAGGACGTGATGGCGGGTACCTCGCCCGAGCGTGCGATGCGGGAGTTCCTCCGACGCGGCGGGCGGTCGCAGCGGGGGCTTGACGACCTCGCCCGACTGGTCGCCGAGAAGCGCCGCGAACTGACGAGCCGGAACAACCTGGACGGCACCCTGCAGGAGATCAGGCAGCTCCTCGACGAAGCCGTCCTGGCCGAACGTGGACAACTCGCTCGCGACACGGCGATGGACGACGGGGACCGCGCACTGGCCCAGATGCAGCTCGACAGCCTGCCGTCCTCGCCCGCCGCAGCGGTCAGCGAACTGAACGGCTACGACTGGAAGAGCCCGACGGCCCGGCAGAAGTACGAGCAGATCAAGGACCTGCTCGGCCGCGAGATGCTCGACCAGCGGTTCGCGGGCATGAAGCAGGCGCTCGAGAACGCCACCGACGACGACCGGGCCGCGGTCGCCGGGATGATGCAGGACCTCAACGAACTGCTCGACGCCCACCGTCGGGGTGAGGACAGCCAGGAACAGTTCGACGAGTTCATGGCGAAGCACGGTGACCAGTTCCCGTCGAACCCGCAGAACGTGGACGAGCTGCTCGACGACCTCGCAGCCCGAGCCGCAGCGGCCCAACGGATGCGGAACTCGATGACGCAGGAGCAGCGTGACGAACTCGACGCGCTGGCCGAGCAGGCATTCGGCTCCCCCGCACTGATGGGGGCGCTGTCCCAACTCGACGACAACCTGCGCGCCCTCCGCCCCGGCGAGGACTGGGGCGGGTCCGAGGGCATGGACGGCGAGCAGGGTCTCGGTCTCGGCGACGGCACCGGGGTGTTCCAGGACATCGCGGACCTCGACGCCCTGGCCGACCAGCTCGCCCAGGTCGGCCCCGGATCGGAGCTCGACGACCTGGACCTCGACGCCCTCGCCCAGCAGCTCGGCGACCAGGCGGCCGTCGACGCCCGGACCCTGCAGCAGCTCGAGAAGGCGCTGCGGAACTCGGGTGCCGTGAAGCGGGGCACCGACGGGCAGCTCCGGCTCACCCCGAAGGCGATGCGCCAGCTCGGCAAGAGCCTGCTCAAGGACGTCGCCGAGCGGATGTCCGGGCGCCAGGGCGCACGGGACCTCCGCCGCGCCGGTGCTGCCGGGGACCGCTCCGGCTCGACGCGTCCGTGGGAGTTCGGTGACACCGAACCCTGGGACGTCACACGCTCGATCACCAACGCCCTGACCCGCACGGCCGGGGACGGTACCCGTTCCGGCGCCGGGGTGCGGTTGCAGATCGAGGACGTCGAGGTACAGGAGACCGAGGCCCGCACGCAGGCCGTGGTCGCCCTGCTCGTCGACACCTCGTTCTCGATGGCGATGGAGGACCGCTGGGTCCCGATGAAGCGCACCGCCCTCGCGCTGCACACCCTCATCTCCACGCGGTTCCGCGGGGACGACCTGCAGCTCATCGCGTTCGGTCGTGAGGCCGAGGTGATGGACGTCGACCAGCTCGTCGGCCTCGACGCCATGTGGGACAAGGGCACGAACCTGCACCACGCCCTGCTGCTGGCGAACCGGCACTTCCGGAAGCACCCGAACGCGCAGCCGGTGCTGCTCATCGTCACGGACGGCGAACCCACGTCACACCTGGAACCGAACGGGCAGGTGTACTTCAGCTACCCGCCGGACCCGGTGACGATCGCGCTGAGCGTCCGGGAACTCGAGAACGCCCACCGGCTGGGCGCGAAGACGACGTTCTTCCGGCTCGGTGACGACCCGGGGCTCGCCCGCTTCGTGGACGGCATGGCCCGCCGCGTCGAGGGCACGGTGACGGCGCCGGAGAACGACGACCTCGGCGTCGCGGTGGTCGGGTCCTACCTCGGTGCCCGACGCGGCTCCGGCTCCGGCTCCGGCGACGACGGTCTCTGGGGCAGCGCCTTCAGCCGCTTCGGCTGACCGCACACCTGACGCCCGGGAGGCGCGTGCCGGGCTCGGCGCGCGCCTCCAGGCCCTCGGCGCGCGCCTCCAGGCCCTCGAGCGGGACCCGTCAGAAGACGGGCAGTGTCAGACGGTCAGCCGCGTCAGAAGACCGGCCACGGCACGGCCGGACCGTAGCCGTCCGGCGGCGGGAACGTCGCGACCGCGGCCAGCGCAGCGCAGCGCCCCCGGAGCGCCGACAGCTCGTCGTCGGTGAGGTGCTCACGCAGGGTCTCGCCGAGCGCTCCCCGGAGCGCCTCGGACAGCCGCTGGAGTCCGGCGACCTCGTCCTCGCTGAGGGGTTCGCCGATCCAACCCCAGAGCACCGTCCGGAGCTTGTGCTCGACGTGGAAGGTCAGGCCGTGGTCGACGCCGAAGCGGTGCCCGTCCGGCATGGCCAGGACGTGCCCGCCCTTGCGGTCCGCGTTGTTCGTGACGACGTCGAAGACCGCCATCCGCCGGAGGACCGCCGAGTCCTCGTGCACCAGGGTCACCGCCTGGTCGTTCTCGTCCACGGCGTCGAGCACCTCACGGACGGTGCCCGCGGCGACCGCCGCGGCGGCGTCCTCGGCCGGGACCAGGTCGACGGCGTCCTGCTCGGGGTCGATGTCCTGCCACCGCTGCACCATGCCCGGGCCGAAGGGGCCGTCACCGAGCCAGGTCTCGGGCACGACGTTCCAACCGAGCGCCTCGGACACCAGGTAGGCGGAGACCTCACGGCCGGCGAGGGTGCCGTCGGGGAAGTCCCACAGCGGCTTCTCGCCCTCGATCGGCTTGTAGACCACGTCCTCGCCGTCGAGCCGGGCGAGGAACGTGGCGTTCGAGGCCTCGCGGATGCGCCCGGTGATGCGGAGTTCCCCGGGAGCGCTGGGGACCGCGGCACCGGCGGCGTCAGGACCGATCGTCATCCGAGCTCGGGCAGCTCGGGCGGGTTCGGTCGTCCGGCGGCGATGACCTCGCGCGTGCGCTGGACGAAGGCGCGGGCGCTTCCCACCGGGATCTTGACCTGCAGCAGCTCGCTCGGTTCGGGCAGTTCGACGACCGCTTCGACCTCGTCGCCGTCGCCGGTCGACTCGGTGAAGACCTCGACGTCGTCCTCGATCGGGTACGCCTCGATCACGACCTGCGCGGTGGCCGGGTCGAAGCCCAGGCTCAGGGCGCCCGCGCGGAACTCGGGCTCGACGGGCTGGTCGAGCGGGTCGCCGTCACGCAGCTCGCTCGGTGCTGCGTCCGGGACGCTGAAGCGGTTGTCGTCGACCGTGGCGACCTCGTCGAGGAGTTCGTCGATCTTGTCGGCGAGCACGGCCGACTGTTCCTTCTCGATGGCGACGCTGACGACGCGACGGCCGTCACGGGCCTGGATGTAGAACGACCGCTCGCCCGGGCGTCCGATCGTGCCGACGACGAGTCTGTCCGGCCAGTCGAAGCCGTGGACGATGGGGGGCATACCGGCATTCTAGGAGCGTGCGCCTCCGACCGTTCAGGAAGTGGCGGAGTCGGGATGCTCCGGAGACCGCGACTGCGACGACGACGGCGACGGCGACTGCTCGTCGTGTCCCGCGCCGCCGCCGACGACCGCGTCACCGCTCGGCGCCGCTGCCCGGGCCAGCCACGACAGGTCCCCCGACTCGGTGTTCGTCGCCACGACCTCCGGACGGGCCTCCCCGTACCGGACGATCGACACCGACGCCGGTCCCACCGAGATGCGCTGGAACAGGTCCAGGTGCATGCCGAGGGCGTCGGCGAGGACGGACTTGATGATGTCGCCGTGACTCACCGCGACCCAGACCGCACCGGCCCCGTGCTCTGCCTCGATCTGCGCGTCGAGGCGTCGGACGGCCGCGACCGCACGGGACTGCATGGTCTGCATCGACTCCCCGCCGGGGAACACGACGGCGCTCGGGTTCGACTGCACCACCCGCCACAGCGGCTCCTGGGCGAGATCGCTGATCCTGCGGTTCTGCCACTCGCCGTAGTCCGCCTCGATGATGCCGCGCTCGACGAACTGCTGCGGGTCGCCCGGCTGGAAGGCCGTGATCGCCCGCGCGGTCTGCCGGCAGCGCTCGAGGGGGCTCGAGACGACCGCGGCGAGGGGCACCGCGGCGATGCGCTCGGCGGTCGTGGCGGCCTGCCGTTTGCCGACGGAGTCGAGCGCGACCCCGGCCGTGCGGCCCGCGAGGAGTCCGGTCGCGTTCGCGGTGGTGCGTCCGTGTCGGACGAGGAGGACGGTCGCCATGGGGACGATCCTAGGCGTGGCCCCGCGGCGCCGACGGCGGGCGGGATTGTGCTGCCATCCGCGAGCGGGCCATGATGCCCTGGTGCTGGTCTCCATCCTCTACATGAGCGTCGCGACGCACGAGTTCGGCGAGGACGAACTCGCCGAGATGCTCGCCGGCGCACGGTTGCGGAACGAGGCCCTCGGCGTCTCCGGTCTGCTCCTCGTCAAGGGCGGCCGCTTCATGCAGCTGCTCGAGGGCCCGGCGTGGAGCGTCAACGACCGGTTCACCGTGATCCAGAAGGACCCGCGCCACCACTCGGTCCGCTCGCTCGTCCGTGAGGACATCGAGCGCCGCCGGTTCGACGGCTGGTCGATGGCGTACCGCGGTCTCGACGACTCCGAAATCGCGACCGTCGAGGGGTTCAGTCCGTTCCTGTCCGGCACCCTCGACTTCCCGCCGTCCTTCGACCGGACCAGCGCCGCCTGGCTGCTCAAGTGGTTCCGGGACCGCGACCTCGTCGAGGGCTGAGTCACCACACCATCCGGCGCGCCCACCTGTGCGTCTGTACCGTCAGCGTCATGCCGTTCTTCCGCTCCTCCGCCGCTGCCCCACCGACGACGCCACCGATCGAGCCGGTGACCGGGGTGCGTGCTGCCTGGTCGGACTCGTTCGGCCGGCTGGCGACCCGCTGCCTGCAGGTCATCATCCTCATCGTCATCGTCGCGGGCATCGTCTACGCGGGCCAGGTGCTCAGCGTCGTCACGATCCCGGTGCTGCTGGCCCTGATCATCGCCTCGGCCATGCACCCGGTCGTGTCCTGGCTCCGCCGTCACGGCTTCCCGTCCGTCTTCGCGACGCTGACGGTGCTCCTCGGGGTGCTCGTCGTCCTCGGGTTCCTCGGGTACCTCATCGTCGTCGCCGTCGAGAACCAGTGGTCCAGCCTGCAGAAGTCCGCCGTGCAGGGCTTCCAGCAGCTGCAGGACTTCAGCAGGACGCTGCCGTTCGCCGTCTCGGACAAGCAGGTCGACGACGCGGTGAAGACCGCCACCGACTTCGTCACGAGCGCGCAGTTCGGGTCCGGTGCCCTGGCCGGCGCGTCCGCCACCGCGAACTTCCTCACCGGCCTGGTGCTGATGATCGTCGTGCTGTTCTTCTTCCTCAAGGACGGGCCCCGCATCTGGGAGTTCCTGCTCCGTCCGTTCACCGGTGCCTCCTACGAGCGTGCTCGCCGCGTCGGTGACCGCGTCGTCTCGACCCTCGGCGGCTACGTCCGCGGCACCGCGACCGTCGCCGCGGTCGACGCCATCGGCATCGGCGTCGGCATCGCCATCGTCGGCGTGCCGCTCGCACTCCCGCTGGCGGTCATCGTGTTCATCACGGCGTTCATCCCGATCGTCGGTGCGACCGCTGCCGGCATCCTCGCCGCGCTCGTGGCCCTCGTCGCGCTCGGTCCGGTCCCGGCGCTGATCGTGGTCGGCATCGTCGTGGTCGTCAACCAGCTCGAGGGCAACTTCCTGCAGCCGGTGCTGATGGGGAAGACCCTGCGCCTGCACGGCCTGGTCATCCTGGTCGGCCTGACCGCGGGCACCGTCCTCGCCGGCATCACCGGCGCGATCATCTCGGTGCCGCTCCTGGCGGCCGGCTGGGGCGCCATCAAGGTCTGGGACGGACCGGACCTCGCTGCGAAGCCGTGGCGCCAGAAGCGCTCCGAGGACGTGGACGACCACGAACGCGCGAACAAGCGCGCGAAGCGGCGCGAGAAGGCGCAGAAGGCCCGCGAGAAGCGGCGCGAGGACCAGCAGAAGGCGCGGGCGAAGCAGGCAGCGAAGACCGACTGACGTCGAGACGACCGGACGGGAGGCCCGGACCAGCCCACCGGGGCCGGTCCGGGCCTCCCGTCATGCCACCCGCACCACGCTCGCGCGGACGGTCAGGCGAAGGCGCGGTCCACGACGGCCAGCAACCGGTCGCGCTGCGCCGGGACCACGCAGGCGTGCGCGAGGACGCGCCACATCGTCGCCACGGCCGGCAGCAGGTCGATGCGTGCCGCTCGGACGTCGGACACGAGCTGCACGCCGGTGAACCACGGGACGACGGTGGCACCCAGCGCTTCCGGGGTGACCGTCGGCCCGACCTCGCCCGCGGCGACCGCCAGGCGGAAGACGTCCACGACGCTCGCGATCCACTGGTCGTAGAAGGACGACGTCGACCCGGAGAACACCCGGTTCTCGAGCGACAGCCGGATGCCGGCACGGACGACCGGGTCGTCGAGCAGCAGGCCGGCGATCGCGCGGGAGGCCTCGACCAGCCCGGCCAGCGGCGACGGTCCGTCGTACGTGACGGCTGCGAACGTGCGGGCGTTCTGCTCGTCGATCACGGCGAGGGCGATGGCCTGCTTCGTGCGGAAGTGGAAGTGGATCGCGCCCTGGCTGACCTCGGCGGACTTGGCGATCCCGGAGATGCTCGCGGCACCGAAGCCCTGGCGGTCGAACTCGACGGCGGCGGCCTCCAGGATCGCGGTTCGGCGGTCCGGTCCGCGACCGGGTACCGACGTCGGCGTGGTCATGGTCGTGCTTCCCCCGTGTTCCGTCGTGCTGGCAGTGCACAGAACGACCCGTACACTCCGGCGACAACGGTACCGCGGTCCAGGCGCGGCTTCACGCCCCCGATGTGGTGTCGCTGGCGACACAGCAGGCCAGTTGTCCACATGCTCTTCGGTCGCTGGTGGTGCTGGACTACCATCGACGCATGCTCCCCCGCCTGCCGATGAGTCGTCCGGGCCGGTCGCGCCGCGACGTCGGCAGCGACGGCCTGACCGATCACGAACGCGCCGCTCTCGTGGCCGAGTACCACGCGACGGTCGCGCGGAAGTCGTTGAAGGCCGTCGAGAAGGACGTGATCAACCGCTGGCTCGCCTCGCGTGCAGCCGGATGACCTGACCTGGGTCGGCCTCGGCGGAGAACACGTCCCGGCTCTGCAGGGTTTCACCTGCGCTGACCCTCCCCGTGCCAACTGGGATCGACTGCGTCGGGACCACGTTCACCCGCGGCCGTGGGAGCTTGCCGTGCAGTCCTCGATCCGTGGACTGCGGCCGCCTCTGCCGCCGGAGGAGAATGCGCTGCTCGCGTTCTCCGGCGACGCACTCGCCGGAGTGTCCCGCGTCAGCTGGACCGACGGTGGCGAGCAGCTCCTGGTCATGAGCATCGCGCGTGACGTCCGTTTCCGTGGAGCCGGCCTCGGCATCGTGCTGCTCCGTCAGACGCTCGACGTCCTCCGTACGGTTCGCGATGAAGCCGGGATCGGTTGTGGTGCGTTCGCTCGCGTGGATCACCGGAACGAGCCGAGCCGCCGGATGTTCGAACTCGCTGGATTCGTCTACCTCGAGAACGACTTCGAGGAACCGAACCTCGAGTACTGGGTGCACGACCTCCTCTGACCGAGGATCGGCCTTGGCATTCAACCCGCTGCCGTTCGTCGCCGGTGTCCGACGGCCGTGTCAGGGGTGCGGCGACGTCTCGCGGGCGAGGGACGCGAGCATGTCCAGCCGCTCGGCGCTCGCACTGCCCGGGTCGGCGTAGTAGAGCACCAGGAGCAGCCCGTCGACCGGCAGCTTGTCGCGGTGCAGGTGCAGCTCCCCCACGACCGGGTGGTCGACCGTCATCGACCCGCCCTCGAGCACCCGGACGTCCTGCCGTGCCCAGAGCTGCCGGAAGCGGCCGCTCGACAGTGACAGCTCGCCCACGAGTTCGACGACCCGCTGGTCCCGGACGTCGTCCGCGACCGAGTGCCGGAAGGCGCCGACGAAGCTCGCGACGGCACGCTCCCAGTCGCGGTGGAACACCCGCTCCTCCGGGTCGAGCAGCAGCGAGCGCAGACGGTTCTCGCCGACCCGGAGCCGGGGTGAGAACGCGGTGGCCAGGTCGTTCGCCGCGAGGACGTCGAACGCGCGCCCCTCGATGAAGGCCGGGACCTCGAGCGCCGCCAGCAGGGCGTGCAGGCGGGCCGGGACCCGCTCGGCCGTGCGCCGGGGACGGCTGCGTCGTGCGGGTTCGGCGAGGTGCTGGAGATGGAGACGCTCGACGTCGTCCAGTTGCAGCACCCTGGCGAGCGCGTCGAGGACCTGCGGCGACGGACGGGTGTCCCGGCCCCGCTCCAATCGGAGGTAGTAGTCGGTGCTCACGCCGGCGAGCATCGCGACCTCCTCGCGGCGGAGACCCGGCACGCGCCGGACCCCGCCGGCGGGGAGCCCGACCTGCTCCGGCGTCACGAGCCCACGGCGCGCCTGCAGGTAGGCGCCGAGCGGGTTCGTCGGCAGGGCGGTCGGGTCCCCGTCGAGCGTCACGCGGGCGTCCCCGAACGGCCGGGCAACATCGCGAGCGCCTGGGAGCGCTGGGCGACCAGCTCGTCGTAGGTGCCGTCACGTTCCGCCCACCGATGCATGAGGACACCCTGCACCAAGACCTCGTGCGGAGTGGGGTCCTGTGCCAGGAGCGCCATCACCTCGGCACCGAAGTCGCCGAGGTCCAGAGCGTTCGGGTTGCTGGTGCCCATCGTGGTGTTCACCGCCGGCGGCACGAGTTCGGTGACGTCGATGCCCGTCCCGGCGAGCTGCGCACGGAGTGCCTCGCTGTAGGCGTGCACCGCGGCCTTGGTGGCGGCGTACGACGCCATCAGTGGGAACGGCAGGAACCCGATGCCCGAACTCACGGTGACGATCGTGCCGCTGCCCTGCCGGAGCAGGTGCTGGGTGAACGCGTCGATGACCCGGATCGTCCCGAGCACGTTGACGTCGACCATGCGGGCGGCGTCGGCGAAGTGTGCCGGGTCCCGGAGGTCCTCGGGGACGCCGATGCCCGACATGGTCACGACGGTGTCCAGGTCGGGCAGCAGGTCGAGCACGGTGTCGCGTGCGGTCGTGACGGATTGGTCGTCGGTGACGTCGATCGAGACCGTGCCGAAGCCCTCGGCGGCGAGCTGGTCGAGCACGGCGGTTCGACGTCCGCCGACGACGACGTGGCTGCCGGCGTCACGGAAGCGTCGTGCGAGTTCGAGTCCGATGCCGGAGGTGCCGCCGATGACGGCGACGGAGCGTGTGGTGATGTCCATGCCCTCGACGCTAGGACGACGGAGCGCCCGCTCCCGGGGCCCTGCGAGGACCCCCGTGAGGACGAGACGACTCCTCTGCAGCGGAGGGTGTGGGATTCGAACCCACGAGACATCTCTGCCCACCTGTTTTCAAGACAGGCTCCATCGGCCACTCGGACAACCCTCCGTGACCCGACCACGTGGCGAGACGTGACCGGGTCCCGTGCAGTCTACCGAGCCTCCCGGCCGGAGTGCAGCCGTCAGCGCGGCAACGTGTCGAGCGCCGCCGCGAGCCCGTCGTCCGTGACGCCGCCGGTGAGTTCGTTACCCGCGTCCACGACGTCGTCCGGGGCCTGCCCCATGACGACCCCGCGACCCGAGGTGGAGGCCCACCGCAGCATGTCGATGTCGTTGCGTCCGTCGCCGGCCGCGAAGACGCGCGAGCGCGGGATGTCGAGCCACTCGCGGACCCGCTCCATCGCGGTCGCCTTCGTGACGCCCTCGGGCGCGATGTCGAGCCAGGCGGTCCAACCGACCGTGTACGAGACCCTGTGCAGGCCCATCTTGTCGACGATGTCCAGGAACTCCTCGAGCCCGTGCTCCGGGGAGATCACGACCACGCGGGTGGCGCGGACGCCCAGCAGCCGCTCGAACTCGACCTGGTCACCGGAGGCGGTCATCGTGTCGTCGGGGAAGTCACCGGAGAGCAGGTAGTGCCCGGTCTCGTCCTCGACGCCGTACGCCCCGTTCTGCAGGGCCCCGCGGATCGTCTGCAGGACCTCGGTGGGGTCGAAGGTCTCGACGTGCACCCGCTCGTAGCGGCCGGTGTCCGTACGCTCGAGGGTCAGCGCACCGTTGGCGCAGACCAGGTACTTCGGCTGGATGCCGAGCCGTTCGAGCAGCGGGACGGTCATGCCCTCGCTGCGGCCGGTGGAGAGCATGACCTCGTGTCCGGCGGCTTCGGCGTCACGCACGGCCCGGATGACGGTGTCGGTGACGACCCCGTCCTCGCGCATCGTCGTGCCGTCGATGTCCAGCGCGACGAGCCACCGCTTGACCCGTGCGGGCGCCGCGGTCCCACCCGGGGCTGCGGCGGCAGCGTCGGAACCGTCCACGAATCCGCGTGAAGAGCTCATCGGGGCTCGATCACCTCGATGCCGCCGAGGTACGGGCGGAGCACCTCGGGGATGACGACCGAGCCGTCCTCCTGCTGGTGGGTCTCGAGGATCGCGACGAGCCAGCGGGTGGTGGCGAGGGTGCCGTTCAACGTCGCGACCGGCGCGGTCTTGCCCGTCGCGGTCCGGTAGCGGATGTCGAGGCGACGGGCCTGGAACGTGGTGCAGTTCGACGTCGAGGTGAGCTCGCGGTAGGTGCCCTGCGTCGGGACCCACGCTTCGAGGTCGTACTTGCGTGCGGCGCTCGTGCCGAGGTCCCCGGCGGCGGTCTCGATGACGCGGTAGTGCAGCCCGAGGTCCTGCAGCATCGACTCCTGGTAGGACATCAGCCGCTGGTGCTCGGCGTCAGCCTGGTCCGGGTGGACGTAGGCGAACATCTCGAGCTTGTTGAACTGGTGCACACGGAGGATGCCGCGGTTGTCCTTGCCCGCCGAACCGGCCTCCCGCCGGTAGCAGGTGGACCAACCGGCGTACCGGAGGGCCTGGTCGTCCTCGGACGGGAACTGCAGGATCTCGTCGGCGTGGTACCCGGCGAGGGCGACCTCGCTGGTGCCGGTCAGGTACAGGTCGTCGGCTTCGAGGCGGTAGACCTCGGCGGAGTGCTCGCCGAGGAAGCCGGTGCCGGCCATCGTCTCGGGACGCACGAGCGTCGGCGTGATGAGCGGCTCGAACCCGTGCGCGACGGCACGGTCGAGGCCGAGCGACATCAGGGCGATCTCGAGTCGGGCGCCCATGCCCTTGAGGAAGTAGAACCGCGAGCCGGACACCTTGACACCGCGGGCGATGTCGATGATGCCGAGGGACTCACCGAGGTCGGCGTGGTCCTTCGGCTCGAACGTGAACTCGGGCTTCGTGCCGACGGTGCGGAGGGTGACGAAGTCGTCCTCGCCCCCGGCGGGCACGTCGGGCATCACGACGTTGGGGATCGAGCGGACGACGGTGTTGAAGGTGTCGTCGGCGGCGGTGACGGTGGCCTGCGCTTCCTTCACCTTCGCGGCGAGCGCCTGGGCCTGCTGCACGAGCGCGGCCTTCTCGTCCTTGGGCGCCTTCGCGACGGTCTTGCCGAACGCGTTCTGCTCGGCACGGAGCGCCTCGAACGCGGTGATGGCCGCACGACGGGCGGAGTCCGCGGCGACGGCCTGGTCGACGACGTCGACGGAGGCGCCGCGCGCCGCCTGCGAGGCCTTGATGAGGTCCGGTTCGTCGCGCAACAGCTGTGGGTCGATCACCGACCCAGCTTAGCGAGCAACGGATGACCACCCGGTGAAGCTGCGGACCGGAGGCCCGTGATGCTGCCGGTCCGCACCTGCCGTCAGTCCCCTGGTCGCGATCCGGACCGCGCAGGCGGTGCCCGGTAGCGTTGGCGGCATGTCGACGCCCTCGGACACCACCTCTCTGCCGGAGGACGCCCTCGCCACTGAGCAGCGCACCGCCGCCGTGATCTACAACCCGATCAAGGTCGACCTGCCCTCGTTGCAGCGCATCGTCGGTCGCTACCAGCGTGAAGCCGGCTGGGCGGAGACGAAGTGGTACGCCACGAGCGAGGAGGACCCGGGCGGCGGCATGACCCGCGAAGCGCTCGACGCCGGAGCCGACGTGATCGCCGCAGCCGGCGGGGACGGCACGGTCCGTGCGGTCGCCGAGGTCGTGCACGGTTCCGACGCGGCCCTCGCACTGCTGCCGAGCGGCACCGGGAACCTGCTCGCCCGCAACATCCCCGCGCCGATCGACGACCTGGGTGCGAGCGCGCACACGATCTTCCACGGCGAGGACCGCGCGATCGACTTCGGCACGGTCGGGGTCGAGCGTCAGGACGGCTCCCGCGAGGAGTTCGGCTTCCTCGTGATGGCCGGACTCGGGCTCGACGCCCGGATGCTCGCGAACACGAACGACGACCTCAAGAAGAAGGTCGGCTGGCTGGCGTACGTCGACTCCCTGGTGCGGTCGCTGCGCGACGCCGACGCCTTCGAGTTCCGGTACCGCCTGGACGGCCAGGGCACCCGCTCGGTCCGGGCACACTCGCTCATCGTCGGCAACTGCGGGATGCTGCAGGCCGGCGCGACCCTGCTGCCGGATGCCGAGATCGACGACGGCTTCTTCGACGTCGTCGTGATGCGGCCGCACGGGTTCTTCGGTTGGGTCCGGATCGGCGCCCGGGTGTTCTGGGAGAACGCGATCCTGCGCCGCTTCCGCCGTTCGGCACTGGGCCAGACGGACATCGGTCAGCGCATCGTGACGAAGACGCGGGACGAGCGTCCGCTGCGCTACCTGCGCGGCGAGGAGTTCACCGTGCGGCTGGAGCGTCCCGACGAGTTCGAGATCGACGGCGACCCGGTGGGTGAGGTCGTGGCGTTCCGCGCGAAGATCGATGCCGGCGGCCTGACCGTCCGGGTGGCCGGTCCGGAGGACCAGACGCGGGCGACCCGCCGGCGCTGACGGCGTGGCGGCCGTCGTGCCGTGCAGCGGTGGCGGACGGGAGGCTCAGCCCGCCTCCGGCTCGCCGCTCACGATCGCGCGCAGCCAGTCACGGGCCTCGACGAACGCCTGGTCCGAGTACCGGGGCGAGACCTCGGAACGCGCGCCGTCGGCGCGAGGGTACGACCCGAGGAACGTGACGCGCGGGCTGAAGCGCCGCAGGCCCAGCAGCGCATCCGCGACCCGTTCGTCGCGCACGTGTCCGTCGAGGTCGATGACGAACCGGTACCGCCCGAGTTCGTCACCGATCGGCCGGGAGGACAACAGCCCCATGTTGATGCCCCGGGTGGCGAACTGCTCGAGCATGTCGACCAGGGCGCCGGGGTGCTCGTTCGGCAGTTCGACGACGACGCTCGTCTTGTCCGAGCCGGTGCGTTCGGGCAGCGCGAGCGTCTTCGACACGAGCACGAACCGGGTGACGGCGCTGGCGTTCTCGCCGATGGAGTCCGCGAGCACCGCCAGGTCGTAGTGGTCGGTGATGCCTGGCGGGGCGACGGCGGCGTCCGCGACCGAGTGCTCCTCGAGCAGTTCGGCCGCTGCGGCGACGTTCGACGAGGCCGGGATGTGTCCGTGTCCGCGCACGTTGGCCTCGAGCCACCGGTGCGTCTGCGCGTACGCGACGGGATGGGCGTTCACCGTGCGGACGTCGGCGAGCGCGGTGCCGTGCCGGGCGACGAGGACGAAGTCGACGGGCACCAGGTACTCCCCCACGATCCGCACGCCGGGGATCCGGGCGAGGGCGTCCTGAGTCGCACTGACCCCGCCGTCGACGCTGTTCTCGATGGCGATGACGGCGCCGACGGAACGGCCGGTGACGACGTCGTCCAGCGCTTCACCGACGTTGTTGACGCTGCGCCAGGGCTTGCCGGCGGCGGCCTCGACGAGCTTGAGCGCCGCTTCGGTGAAGGTGCCGGCCGGTCCGAGGTAGCTGTAGGTCTCGGAGGGGCGGTCGGCGGCATGGCTCATACCGGCGAGCCTAGCGGCGGTCAGAAGGTGATCTGCATGGTGTCGGAGTCGCCGTTCCGGCCGACGGTGCGGAAGCCCACCCGCTCGTAGAGGATGCGGGCGCCGGTGTTGCCGTCCTCGACGCTCAGGCTGATGCCCGGCCACCCCGCGCTCCGTCCGGCGGCGACGATCCGGGCGAGGAGTGCGGACCCGACACCACGACCGCGGGCGCGGGCGTCGACGGCCAGGGTGAGCTCCGGGACGTCCTCGGCGACGAAGCCGTAGCCCGGGTCGCTCGCGGGTAGGTGCACGGCCCAGACGACGCCGAGCGGCCCGTCGCCGTCGGACGCCACGACGCCCAGGTCAGCAGCCCGGTCGACGGTCCGGTCGTCGGTCCGGTCGTCGCTGCTCCGCTCCGGGTCGAAGGCGGCGGAGTAGTGGGCGAACTCGGGCCGGTCGAGGTCGGCGTCGGTGAAGCGCTCGGCCGACCAGTTCATCGCGTCGAGGCTCGCCCGGCGCAGCAGGGGCAGGTCGTCGCGGGTCGCCGGCCGGTAGGCGATGCCGTCCACGAGGTCCGGGAAGGAGTCGTCAGCGGTGCCGGTCAACCGGGCTTCGCAGATGGACGGCTCGTCCGCCGGGATGTTGGCCACCGCGGCGAACCGCCCGTCGGGGTCGACGCGGCTGAGGAGCACGCGGGAGATGTCGTCGAGTTCGGCGACCTGCTCGTCGGACAGCGCGTCGATGACCAGTCGGCGGGCGGTGCGCACGTGGCCGGGAGCTGCGGCCACGATGTGCTCGAAGCCGGCGTCGGTGAGCCGGACGTCTGTCGCCCGGCGGTCCTCGGTGGACGGGCAGCGTGCGACCAGCCCGCGCTTCTCCAGCCGGGACACGACGTGCGACAGCCGGGGCAGCGACGCGTTGGTGGCGGAGGCGAGCACGGACATCCGGAGCGTCCGGCAGTCGGTCTCGGAGAGCATCGCGATGACCATGTAGTCGAACAGGGTCAGGTCGGCGTCACGCTGCAGCTGGTGGTCGAGCGCTGCCGGCAGCAGCTCCATCACGGCGACGAACCCCATCCACGCCCGCAACTGCTCGCGGGAGAGCCAGGGGGTGTCGTCGGTCATGCCCTCATCCTACGGAGAGGTTGTCGCTGCAACCGCAGGTCGGACGGACCGACGCCGAGCCGTGACCACTCCGACCACGAGGGCGACCACCACGACGGCGACCAGCGCGCCCTCGACCACGAGCAGCCGGGTCGTGTAGTCGAACGGCAGCACCGTGTCGTTCTTCGTGCCGTGGGCCTTCGCCGCGATCTCCGGCAGGACCACCAGGGCCAGGACGCTGCCCAGGACGACGGCCGCTTGCACGACGACGAGCACCCACGTGCGCAGTGAGCGGCCGGCCCGGCGGAGTCCCATGCCGACCGCCAGGACGAACGGCGACAGGATCGCGTCGTGCAGCACGACGGCGGCGAGGAGCCAGGTCGCGAGCCCGCCGATCCGGTCCGGCCGGACAGAGGTCACGAGGACCCAGGCCCCGAACGCCAGGACGAGCACGCCCAGGACGACGAGCACGATCCGGGCCGTGCGGACCCGGCCGTCGACGACTGCGGCGCTCATGCGATGACCTCGATCCGTTCGATCCACTTCGTCTGCAGCACACCCGGGCGGCCCGGCGCGATGATCCGGGCTGGGAACCCGTGTTCCAGGTCGAGCTTCTCGCCGTTGAGCTCGAGGGCGATCAGGGTCGTCGGGTCGGCCGTGTACTCCGGCCCCATCTCCATGATCCGGTAGCCGCCGTGCCGCTCCAGGCTCGTCACCCGGACCTGCACGTGCGGGTCCGCCTGCACCGCGGCGAGGAGGTCGCGCATCCGGACCCCCTTCCACGTCGCCATCTGGCTCCAGCCCTCGACGCAGGAGATCGGCAGGCGCGCCTCGGTCTGGCCGAGGGCGGTGAGCTCGGCACGTGAGAACGTGCGGCTGACCGAGGGCCCGGCGACGGTGAGCGCCCAGTCGGCGGCCGTCGCGGTGGTCAGGACGCCCGCCGCGCGAGCCGTCCGGTTCACCGGGAGTCCGCTCTGGCCGAGGTGCCGCTTGCGAGGAGCGAAGACGTTGAGGGGCTCCCCGACGACCGAGGACTGCCCGACCGTCAGGGCGACGACGCCCGCGGTGGCCGCGGTCACGCCGGCGATGAACCCGCGACGCGCGACGCGCTGACGACGCCCGTCGTCGCTCGCCGCGGCGCCGGCGGGATCGGGGGTCGGCCGGGGTGCAGCGGCCTCGGCGGTCACGCCTGGACGGGAGGCCCGGGGCACGGCCGCCCCGTCGATCCAGCGGTGGAGGCGACCCACGAACCCGCGGGACGACGAGGCGGAGCCGGGACGGGCCTCCAGGCCGGCGGGGTCGTCCGGGTCGTACCGGCTGCCCGGGTCGGGGAGTTCGCTGCCCACCGTGGCGTCCGCGACGAAGCGGCCCTGCGCGTCGAAGGAGTCGCGCTTCCGCCAGTAGCGCGTGATGACCTGCAGCTTCGTGCCGATGTGGATGAGCAGCGACCCGATGAGGACGTAGGCCAGGGCGTTGTGCACCTGCCGGAACGGGAACGGCCACGGGTACCACTGGAAGGTGTTGAGCAGGCCGGTGGCGACCTGGACGAGCGCCGACGCGACGAACACCGCGATCGACGCACGCTCCAGCAGGTGCAGGACGCTCCGGACCGGCGGGGTCTGGACGAGCGCCGGCATGACGACGTTGAGCTTGGCGAGGAGCAGCGGGATGATCGCGATCCCCGCGGTGATGTGCAGGCCCTGCGTGAACTGGTACAGCTGCACGGGCCGGGTCGGGAAGCGCATCCACCCCAGCGGCTCCTGCAGCAGGTGGCTGTAGACGCCGGTGAGGAAGCAGACCAGGAACGCGATGCCGAGCAGACGACCGGTGACGACGGCGCTGCGTGCGGTGCGGTTCGGTGACGCCATGACGTCCCGGGCATGGAGCATCAGGTGTTGCACCCCCGCTAGCCTCGTCGGACCATGAGCGAACGACTCCGTCCGGCCCGTCTCGACCACCGGGCGTTCGCCCCGCGCACGCTCGTCCCGGCCGTGCTGGCCGTCGTCGGCGTGCTGGTGCTCGGCATCGTCATCGCGGTGGGTGTCACGCATCTGGGGTTCCTCCGGGAGGGTCATCGCTCTCCATTCGTTGCGTGGACCCTCATCGCTTGGGCGGTCTTCGCAGGCGCCGTGCTGGCGCTCAGGTTCGTGCCCCCGCACCTGGTGACGCGGATCGTCCTCGGTGGTGCGGTGGTCGTCGGGATCGCGGCCCTGATCGGACCGCCGAACACCAGCACCGACTCCGCACGCTACGCCTGGGACGGGATCGTGCAGCACGCGGGCATCTCCCCGTACCGGCACACGCCGCAGTCGGACGTGCTGCAGCACCTCCGCCCGGACTGGCTGTTCCCGGACAAGGTGCACGGCACGTGCGGTGACGTCAAGCCCCGGTTCCGCGGTCTCGGCGACGGTCGACTCGGGCACTGCACGGCGATCAACCGGCCGGACGTCCCCACGATCTACCCGCCGATGGCCGAGCTGTGGTTCGCGCTCGTCCGCGCGTTCGTGCCCGCCACCGCGCAGTACCTGCCGTTCCAGTTCGCCGGGCTCGTCGTCTCGCTCGGCGTCACCGTCGGCCTGCTCGTCGTCCTCCGCCGACTCGGCCGCCCGACCTGGTGGGCCGCGCTCTGGGCCTGGTCACCGCTCGTCGCTGCCGAGGCCGTCACTAACTCGCACGTCGACGTCGTCGGCGCGGCACTGGCCACCGCGGGCGCCGTGCTGGTGGCGTTCGGTCGGCCGATCTGGGGCGGCATCGCCCTCGGAGCCGCGACCGCGACCAAGCTCATCCCGGCGATCGTCTACCCGGCGCTGCTCGGTCGGTGGCGCAGCTGGTGGGCGATCCCGGTCGGTGTCGTCGTGTTCGGGCTCCTCTACGTGCCGTACGTGCTGACGACCGGCCCGAAGGTGCTCGGCTACCTGCCCGGGTACCTGTCGGAGGAGGGCTACGAGGACGGCTCCCGGTTCGCCCTGGTCGCGAAGGTCCTGCCCGGGGACGCCGCGACCATCGGCGTCGGACTGGTCGTGCTCGTCGCCGCGGTGCTGGCCTGGCGGCTGTCCGACCCGGCGAACCCCTGGTCCGGTCAGGTCTTCATGATCGGGGTGACCTTCCTCGCCGTGACGCCCCGCTACCCCTGGTACGCGCTGCTGCTCATCCCCTTCGTGGTGCTGTCCGGCCGGTGGGAGTGGCTGGCCCTGACGCTCGCGATCGCCCTGCGCGGGGTGTGGCCCTCGGTCGTCGCCTACCGGTGGTGGCTGCTCGCGGCGATCGCCGTCGTGCTCGTCGTCACCCTCGTCCGGACCCGCCGCGAGGACTGGCTGCGCTGGCGCGACCGGCTGCTCGGCCGCGACGGAGCGCGAGACGACGCGGTGCAGCGCGACGCGGTGCACCCGGAACGCAGCGCGGGCAACGTATCCTGAGCCGATGCCGGCCCAGATGTTGCCCTCGACGGGGCAGATGCTGCCCTCGGCGGCGCAGACACCACCGTCGGCCGGGCAGCTCCTCCCCTCGTCGGACCTGATGCGTCGGGTCCACCCCGAGGCCCCGGTGCCCGGCCCCCTGGACCGCACCGACCTGCCGCCACGCCCCGCTGGAGACCCCGGCCTGGTGGACCGGTTCGGCCGGTCCGCCGTCGACCTCCGGGTCTCCCTGACCGAGCGCTGCAACCTCCGCTGCACCTACTGCATGCCGGCCGAGGGCCTGCCCTTCGCACCCGACGCCGCGCTGATGTCAGCGGACGAGATCGCCCGCCTGGTGGGCCTCGGCGCGCAGCAGCTCGGCATCCGCAAGGTCCGCTTCACCGGCGGCGAGCCGCTGCTCCGCAAGGACCTGGTCGACGTGATCGCCCGGAGCGCGGCAGCCCACCCCGACCTCGAACTGTCACTGACGACGAACGCGATCGGGCTCGCCGGTCGCGCCGCCGCCCTCCGGGCCGCGGGCCTGCACCGGCTCAACGTCTCGCTCGACACCGTCGACCCGGACGTCTTCGCCGTGGTGACCCGCCGACCGTTCCTCGATCGGGTCCTCGAGGGCATCGCGGCGGCCGCGGACGCCGGCCTCGGCGTCAAGGTCAACGCGGTCCTCATGCGCGGGGTCAACGACCACCTGGCGTCCGAACTGCTGGCCTGGTGCCTGGAGCGTGGCCACGAGCTGCGGTTCATCGAGCAGATGCCCCTCGACCCGGGGCACGCCTGGGATGCGTCGACGATGATCACCGCTGTCCAGATCCGCGAGATCCTCAGCGCCGAGTACGAGCTGACGCCCGACGAGGCCCCGCGGAACGGCGCCCCCGCCGAGCGCTACCGCGTCCGCTCCCGGGCGACCGGTGCGGACCTCGGCACCGTCGGTGTCATCGCGAGCATCACCGAGTCGTTCTGCGCCGACTGCACCCGCACCCGTCTGACCGCCGACGGCCACGTCCGCAGCTGCCTGTTCTCGGACGACGAGGTCGACCTGCTCAGCCCCCTGCGTGCCGGTGCCGACGACGCGGTGGTCCTCGACCGGTGGCGCCGGGCGATGTGGGCGAAGCCCCGGGACCACGGTGACGACAGCGACGGCTTCGTGCACCCCACCCGGGGCATGAGCGCGATCGGCGGATGACGGACATGACCACGCTGCGCTTCTTCGCCGCCGCCCGTGCCGCGGTCGGTCTCGACGAGACGACGGTCTCGGCCGACTCGCTCGACGGCGCCCTCCGGCAGGTGGACGCGGCGGACGCGGCCCGCTGGACCGCCCTGCAGGAGCGCTGCTCCTACCTGGTCGACGGCGTGACCACCCGCGACCGGTCGACCTCGCTCGCCGGCGTCGGCATCGTCGACGTCATGCCACCCTTCGCCGGCGGCTAGGTCCGGGCCGAGGGACAGGCACGACGCCGGCCCGGCGCCGTGCCGGGCCGGGCCGTCATCGCTCCCACACGGTGAGTTCGGCTGGCGGCACGCGCACCCGGACCCGCAGGCCCGGGGTCAGTCCGAGCGCCGCGACCGCGGCGAGCGTCAGGTCCGCCGTGAGTTCCCCGGCCCGCATCCGGACGAGGCCGTCGCGGGGCTCCAGTCCGGTCACGATCCGCAGCAGCCCGGTCCCGTCCTGGTCCGCGCGGGTCACGAGAGCGGCGGTGGGGTGGTGCGCGGCCGACACGGCACGGCCGGGAGGCACGCCGTGCGTCCCCGACGCCAGCACGCCCCCGCCGTCGGGTGCGGTCCCGGTCGCGGTCCCGTCCGTCGTCGTGGTGTGGTCCAGCACGACGCCGTCCGCCGTCGCCGTACCGTGCAGGACGACGAGGCCGGAGAACGTCGCCGCGAAGACACTCCGCGGTCGGGCGAGGACCTCGGCGGGACGCCCCTCCTCCACCACGCGGCCGTCCTCGAGCACGACGACCCGGTCGGCGAGGGCCATCACCTCGACCGGGTCGTGCGTGACGAGCAGGCTCGGCCGGCTGGCGACGGCGGAGCGGAGGGCTGCCCGGACCTCCTGTCGGGCGCCGACGTCGAGCGTCGAGGTCGGTTCGTCGAGCAGGACCACCGCCGGGTCCGCCGCCAGGGCCCGGGCGATCGCGACGCGCTGGGCCTGGCCGCCCGACAGCGTCCCGGGGGCGCGGTCCGCCAGGTCGGCCACCCCGACGGCGGCCAGGGCCTGGCGGGCCGTCAGGCGTGCCTCCCGACCGGAGCGGCCGGCGGCTCGCGGACCGAAGGCCACGTTCGCCAGGACGCTGCGGTGCGGGAACAGGTCCGGTCGCTGGGCGACCAGGCCGACGCGGCGGCGGTGCGCGGGGACGCTGCGGCCCGGGCCGGCGAGCAGTCGACCGGCGGAGCGGACCTCGCCGGCGTCGAGGGCGAGCAGACCGGCGACGGCGTCGACGACGGTGGACTTGCCGGCGCCGTTCGGGCCGATCAGGGCCACGCACTCGGCCGGGCCGACGGTCAGGGCGACGTCGACGTCGCGGTCGTGACGGACGACGTGGGCGACGAGTCCGGCCGCATCCGTGTGTGCGGCGGTCACAGCGCGGCTCCGCGGGTCCGGACCGAGGCCAGGCCGATCACGAGCACCGCGACGACGACGAGCACCAGCGCGAGTGCGACCGCCGTGTCCGGGTCGATCTCGCGCTGCAGGTACACCTCGAGCGGGAGGGTCCGGGTCACGCCCTGCAGACTGCCCGCGAACGTCAGGGTCGCGCCGAACTCCCCGAGGGCGCGGGCGAAGCAGAGGACCAGGCCGGCCGTGATGCCCGGCAGCACCCGAGGTGTCGTGACCGTGAGGAAGGTGCGGGTCGGTCCAGCGCCGAGGGTGGCCGCGACCCGCTCGTACCGGTCCCCCTCGACGCGGAGCGCCCCCTCGATCGAGGAGACCAGGAACGGCATCGCGACGAACGTCTGCGCGATCACGACCGCCGTCGTGGTGAACGCGATCCGCAGCCCGTGCTCGTCGAGGAACGCCCCGACGACGCCGAGCCGGCCGAACGCCGCGAGCAGCGCGAGGCCGCCGACCACCGGCGGCAGGACCAGCGGCAGGAGGACCACCGCGCGCGCCACCCCGGTCCACCGGGAGCGCGACCGGGCGAACAGCACTGCCAGCGGGTAGCCGAGGACGAAGGCGATGCCGGTCGCCGCGGTCGCCGTGCCGAGGCTCAGGCCGAGCGCGGTCAGCGACGCGGGCGAGGTCACCAGCGCGACGAAGGAGCCCCACTGCACCCGGCCGACCATCGCGAGCACCGGGACGACGACGAACAGGCCGCCGAGCACCGCGGGGACCGGCAGCCACCACGGCACCGGACCGCGGGCCGTCGGCCGAGCGCGTCGTGCGCCGGAGCCGCGTCGTGTGCTGCGGCCGCGTCGGGTGGTGACTCGCTCTGCCGGGGGCACGGGGGTCAGGGCTTCCCGAAGCCGGCGTCGCGCAGGGTCCGCTGTCCCGCCGAGGACAGGACGTACGACGTGAACGACCGGGCGAGGACGGGGTTCGCCGCGTCGCGCAGGACGCTGATCGGGTAGGTGTTGACCGCGTCGTCCGCGGCCGCGAACGGCACTCCGGTGACGTCGCGGCCCGCACCCTGCACGTCCGTGCGGTAGACGATGCCGGCGTCGGCCTGGCCGGAGCGCACCTTGCCGAGGACGTCGGTGACGGACTGCTCCTCGCTGACCGGGTGCAGGTCGACGCCGCTCGAACGTTCGACCGCGAGCGTCGCGGCCCCGCACGGCACCGGGGCGGCGCAGGTCACGAGCTGCACGCCGGGGTCGTCGAGGTCCGCCAGGCCCCGGATGTGGTGCGGGTTGCCGGGGGCGACGGCGATCTCGAGGGTGTTCGTCGCGAAGGCCCGCGGCGAACCACTGGCGAGGGTCTGCTCGCCGAGTTCCGCCGTCGTGGCCTGGTCGGCCGAGGCGATGACGTCCGCGGGGGCACCGTTCCGGATCTGGGAGACCAGGTCGCTCGACCCGGCGAACGAGGACGTCACGGTGGTGCCCGGGTGCGCCTGCTCGAAGTCGTGTCCGAGGGTCGTGAAGGTGCGCTGCAGCGACGCCGCGGCGAACACCGTGATCGAGCCGGACGGGACGGCGCCCGACGTCGCGCTCGTGCTGGGGCCGCCGCTCGCCGGAGTGCTCACACAGCCGCCGAGTGTCAGGGCCAGCAGCGCTCCGGCGGCCAGGACGGCCGTCGACCGCACGGGCTGTCGCATGGTGCCTCCTGGAGCGCCGTTGGGGTCCGCAGTTGCGGTCCTTCGCAGCGATCCTACCCGCAGGAGCGGCTCACGGGGATGCGAGGGGCAACCCCTCGCGGCGCCACGCATCGACGCCGCCGTCGAGGACGGTGACGGGCCTCCCGATCGCCCGCGCCCACGTGTCGGCCCGCGGCCCGCGTGCGCAGGTGACGACGACGTCCCCGTCCGGCAGTGCGGCGTCGGCGTGCACGGACCCGGCGATGACGCCGGTGGCCCACTCCTCCGGAGTGCGGACGTCGACCAGGGTCAGGCTGTCGGTCGGGTCGGCCAGGCGGGCGGCGAGGGCCGCGGGCGCGATGCGCGGCGCAGCACCGCTCGTGCCGCCAGCGCCGTCCGCTCCGGTCGTGCCGGCCGGGAGGCCCGTGGGGCGTCGCGACGCCGGCCCGCGTCGGATCGGACTCTCGGTCCACCGCCACCGTCGCGCGTCCACCGTGAGGAGCCGGCCGAGCAGCGGTTCGCCGAGCCCGGCGACGAGGGCCGTCACCTGTGCGGCCATCACCGACCCGACCGCTCCGCAGAGCGCCGGCAGCACGCCGTCGATCGCACACGAGCCCTCGTCGGGCAGGACCTCCGGGTGCAGGTCGTGGAAGTCGACACCATCGTCCCCGGCATCGCGGAAGACCGAGACCTGGCCGTCGTACGAGAGCACGGTGCCCCAGACGAACGGGATGCCGAGCGGGGCGCACGCGTCCGAGATCGCCCGCGTCACGTCAACCGCGTCGGCCGCGTCGACCACGACGTCGTGCCCGGCGACGTGGTCCGGCCGGAAGCGTCCGACGACCGCGACGACTTCGAGCTCGGGGTCGACCGCGCGCGCACGGGCAGCGGCGACCTCGGCCTTCGCCACACCGACGTCCGCGGTCGTGAAGAGCGTCTGTCGGGCCAGGTTCGATCCGTCCACGACGTCGTCGTCGACGATCGTCAGGCGACCGAGCCCGCTGCCGGCCAGGTAGGAGACGACGGGCGCACCGAGCCCGCCCGCCCCGACGACCAGCACCCGCGCACGACCGAGGCGTTCGAGGACGTCGGGGCCGGACCCGGCGAGCGCGGCTGTCCGCGAACCGAGTCGTCGTCGCGCGGTGCTGACGGGCGTGCTCACGGGGCCTCCTCCGGGCTGGGTGTCTCGACCGTCACCATCGTCGCCTTGACCGAGGCCACGGCGACCGAACCGATCTCGAGCCCGAGGTCGCGGACCGCCTCCGAGCTCATCAGGGAGACGACACGGTGCGGGCCGCACTGCAGCTCGACCTGGGCCATCACGGTGTCCACGACGAGCCCCGTCACGATGCCGACGAAGCGGTTGCGCGCCGAGCTGCGAACGCCCGAGGGGTCGGCGAGCTGGTCGCCGCGCGACCGGGCGTACTCGGCGAGCTCCCGCCCGTCGACGACCGCCCGTCCGACGGCGTCGGTCGCGCGGGTGAAGGTGCTGCCCTCGACGAGACGGCGCACGGTGTCGTCACTGACCCCGAGGTACGTCGCTGCGTCACGGATCCGGAGCTGCGTCATGACGACGACCTTAACTGTGGATCACCGACCCTCGGCTTGTGGACACTCACCGCCTCGGAGGGGTCGATGTCGGGTTCCCGTCCAGCGGCGCTCGGTACCGTCTCCGGCGTGAGTTCCCCCCGTACCGGCAGCATCGGCGTCCCGCACGCGGTCCGCCACGTGCCGGTCCGTGCCGGGCTCCGCGGTGCCGTCTCGGCCGCCGCGACCGCCGCGGTCCGCACCCCGGAACTCACCGTCGGGGCCCTCGGCGTCGTCGTCGCCGCGGCCTTCTCGTGGGTGCCGTCGCTCTGGTACGACGAGGCCGCGACCGTCACCAGCGCGCAGCGTTCCTGGCCGCAGCTGTGGGCCGAGCTGCACACGGTCGACGCCGTGCACGGTCTGTACTACGCGGTCGTCCACGCCTGGTTCTGGCTGGTCGGCTACACCCCCTTCACGCTGCGTCTGCCGAGCGCGCTCGCGATCGGCGTCGCCGCCGCCCTCGTGGTCGCTCTCGGCCGCCGGATCGGTGGCAAGCGGCTCGGCATCACGGCCGGCATCGTGTTCCTGCTGCTGCCCCGCGTGCAGTGGGCCGGCACCGAGGGTCGGCCC
Source organism: Curtobacterium sp. MCBD17_030 (assembly GCF_003224255.1). NCBI lineage: Bacteria > Bacillati > Actinomycetota > Actinomycetes > Micrococcales > Microbacteriaceae > Curtobacterium > Curtobacterium sp. MCBD17_030. The sequence continues at coordinate 41,011 of NZ_QKLI01000018.1, forward strand.
TACGCCACGATCACGACCCTCTCGGTCTGCCTGACACTGGTCGGCCTGACCGCGCTCCGCCGCAGCCGCCACGGACGCGCGACCGGGTGGTGGGTCGCCTACGGCGTCCTCGCCGTCGTCGCCGTCGCGTTCAACGTCTACCTCTCGCTCGCGGTCGTCGCCCATGCCGTGGCACTCGCCTGGACCCTGCTCGCCGAACGGCACGACCTCCGACGGGCCACCGTCTCTCGGACCGGTCGGACGCCGGGTCCCCCGCTCGTCTCCCGTGGCGTGCTCGTCCGGTGGGCCGCCGCCGCGGGCCTGGCAGCCGTGGTCGTCGCGCCGTTCGTCGTCGTGGTGTCGTCACAGGCGAAGCAGGTCGGGTGGATCGAGGGCATCAGCGCCAGCACGTTCGGGCAGGTCTACTCGACGGCGTGGTTCGGTGCCTCCGACCCGTACGCGGCGATGGCGTGGACGCTCATGGTCGTCGGCGTCGTCACCGCCCTGGTGCAGGTGCGCCGGCGGGTGCCATCGGCACGGGCAGTGCTCCGGGCCCAGGCCGTCCGCGTGGCGCTCCCCCTGGTCGTCGTCCCGACCACGGTCCTCCTGCTCGCGACCGCGCTGGGTGAGCGGCTGTACTCCCCCAAGTACGCGTCCCTGAGCCTGCCGTTCGTGGCGGTGCTCATCGCGCTCGCGTTGACGATGATCCGACCGAAGGCGCTGCTCTCAGTGGCCGTCGCGGCGCTCGTCGTCCTGTCGGTCCCCACCGCCGTGACGGTGAAAGGGCCAGAGGCCAAAGCGGAATCGACCTGGGCGCAGGCGGCCTCGATCATCAGCGCTGAGCGGGCGGCGCGTCCGAGCGCCAACGAGGGCGTCGTCTTCGGCAGCGTCTACCGGCACCCGACCGCGACGGCGGAGATCATCAAGGTCTCGTACCCGGAGGCGTTCGCCGGCCTCACCGACCTGGCCGTCGGCACGAAGGGGGCCGACCAGGGCGTGCTTTGGAACCGGAACGCCGACCTCGCCTCGACCGTCCCCGCGCGCCTCGGTGACATCGACACCGTCTGGTACGTCGGCGGCACGTCGCGCACGATCCGGCCCGAACTGAAGGCCGTGCTCGCGGAGCGTGGGTTCCGTCCCGCGCACAACTGGCAGACCGGCAAGGTCATCATGACGGAGTTCGTCCGCTCCTGACGCGTGCCGGCCGCTGTCAGTGCAGGACGCGGGCGCCGTGCACGGGGCCGTTCGCCCGCAGTGCCACGAACCCGGACGCGCTCAGCGCCACCTGCACCTCGAGTGCCACGTCGCGGTCCGGCACCAGGAACGCCACCGTCGGTCCGCTGCCCGACACCAGGCCGGCGAGGGCACCGGAGCGCTCCCCCAACTCCAGCGTCTCCGCCAGGGCCGGCTGCAGGCGCATCGCGGGGGCCTGCAGGTCGTTGTGCAGGTTCTCGGCGAGCAGTTCGGCGTCGCCGGCACGGAGCGCCTGGAGGACCTGCGCCTCGACCACGGGGGTGCGCGGCGCCGGCGAGATGTCGGCGCGGTAGCGCTCCCGGTGCTCGTCGAGCGCGCGGTACACGGACGGGGTCGACAGGCCGGTCTCGCTGAGCGCCAGGACCCAGTGGAACTCGCCCTTCGCCAGCGCCGGGCTGAGCTCGTCGCCACGACCGGTCCCGACGGCGGTGCCGCCGGCGAAGGCGAACGGCACGTCGGCACCGAGCTCGGCCGCCAGACGCAGCAGTTCGTCCCGCCCGAGGCCGGTTCCCCACAGGGTGTCGACGGCCAGGAGGGTCGCGGCGGCATCCGCCGAGCCACCACCCATGCCGCCGGCGACCGGGACCTGCTTGTCGATGGTCAGGTGCACGCCGCCGCGGTGGCCCGCCGTGCGGGCGACCAGACGGGCGGCGCGGATCGCCAGGTTCGTGTCGTCCGTCGGCACCGACGACGTGTCGATCGGACCGGTGAACCGGACCGAGAAGTCGTCGGCGCGCTCAGCCGTGACGTCCTCGTACAGGGAAACCGCCTGGTACGCGGTGGCGATGTCGTGGTACCCGTCGTCCTGCAGCGCGCCGACGGACAGGTGGACGTTGATCTTGCCCGGTGCGCGCGTCCGCACCCGATCCGGAGCGGGCGTGGACGTCATGCGACCAACCTATCCCCGTCCGGGTCGGGCTCCCGTCGCGTCGCCCGCCGCGGCGAACCCACGTCGCAGGTCCGCGATGACGTCGTCGACGTGTTCCAGGCCGATCGACAGACGGATGAGCCCCTCGCCGACGCCCGCTGCGGCACGCTCGGACGGGGTCATCTGCACGTGCGTGGTCGACGCCGGGTGCACGACCAGGGAACGGACGTCGCCGATGTTCGAGACGTGGTCGAAGAGCTCCAGCGCCGAGACGAAGCGCCGCCCGGCCTCCACACCGCCGGCCAGGTCGAACGCCAGGACGCTCGACGGCCCCTTCGGCACGTACCGCTGCTGCAGGTGGTGCCACGGGGAGCTCGGCAGTCCGGCGTAGTGCACGTGCTCGACCTGCTCGTGCGTGTCGAGCCAGGACGCCACCGTGGCCGCGTTCGAGACGTGTCGGTCCATGCGGAGCGACAGGGTCTGGATGCCCTGCAGCACCAGGAACGCGTTGAACGGGGCGATCGCCGGGCCGAGGTCCGCCGACAGCTTCGACCGAGTGCGCTGGATGAACGCGCGCCGCCCGAACTTCTCGGCGAAGTTCGTGCCCGCGAACCCGGAGTGCTCGGTCGTCGCCAGCTGCGGGTACTTCGTCGGGTGCGCCGCCCAGTCGAACGAGCCGGCGTCGACGATGAGGCCCGCGATCGCACTGCCGTGCCCGGCGAGGTACTTCGTCGCGGAGTGCACCACGATGTCCGCGCCGTGCTCGATCGGCCGGACGAGGTACGGGGTCGCGATCGTGTTGTCGACGATGAGCGGGACCCCGGCGTCGTGGGCGACCCCGGCCACCCCGGCGAAGTCCAGGACGTCGCCGCGCGGGTTCGGGATCGACTCGCCGAAGAACGCCCGCGTCTCGGGACGGACGGCCGCGGCCCACTCGTCCAGGTCCGTGGGGTCCTGCACGAAGGTGAACGCGATGCCCAGGTCCTTGAGCGTGGACGCGAAGAGCGTGTAGGTCGCGCCGTACAGCGACGCGCTCGAGACGATGTGGTCCCCAGCCCGGGCGAGGCCGAGCACCGCCAACGACGTGGCCGCCTGCCCGGACGCCAGCGCCAGGGCGGCGACACCGCCCTCGAGGTCGGCGATCCGACGCTCCAGCGCCGCAGCCGACGGGTTGTTCACCCGGGAGTACGTGTGCCCGGGCGCGTTCAGCAGGAACCGGTCGGCCGCGTCCTCGCCGGACGGGTACACGAAGGCCGCGGTCTGCGCGATCGGCGGCACGTTCCCGCCGAAACCGGGATCGGACTTGAATCCCGCCCGGATCTGCCGGGTCTCGAACGCCCAGTCGTCCTCGACGGCCATCAGGACACGGTCTCGGCGGGCACCGCGGCGCGGACGAGCGGGATGACCCGCTCGCCGAAGCGCTCCATCTCCTCCAGCTGCGGCGAGAACTGCAGCAGCAGCGTGTCGACGCCCGCGTCCTCGTACTCGCGGATCCGCGCGGCGACCTGCTCCGGCGTGCCGACGAACTGCGGCCGGAGCCCCCGGTTCGACACCGAGTAGTCCTCGAGCGAGGGGACGTGCTCGAGCTGCGACTTCGAGATGAAGTCCTGGTACGACTCGTACGCCTTGCCGTGCTGGACGTCGGTGATGCGCGCGAGCTCAGCCTGGGCCTCTTCCTCGGTCTCCCGCACGATCGCGTACGCGGCCATCCCGAAGGCCTCGAACGGCGGCAAGCCGGCGTCCTCGCGGCGACGACGCATCTCGGCGATCTTGTTCCGGAGCTCCTCGACGGTGCCGCCGTGGGTCACGTAGGCGTCGGCGTAGTGCGTGATGCTCGCCTTGCCGGCCTCGCTCTCGCCGCCGGCGTAGATGCGCGGGGTGACGCGCGGTTTCGGCTCCAGGTGCGCGTTCTCGACGTCGTAGTACTCGCCGTGGAAGGAGTACGGCGTCTCCCGCCACATCCCCTTCATGACCTCGACGAACTCCGCGGTGCGCTTGTACCGGTCGTCGTGCTCGGAGAAGATGCCGCCGTACTGACGGGCCTCTTCCGCCCACCAGGCGCTCACCACGTTGAAGGTGAAGCGGCCGCCGGAGATGTCGTCGATCGTGGCCGCCTGCTTCGCCGTCACCGCGGGCAGGTGGTACCCGGGACGCATCGCCGCCATGATCTCCAGGCGTTCGGTGGTCGCCGCGATCGCCGCCGCCAGTGCCCACGCCTCGAGGCTCGGCGCCGCGACGCCCTTGATGTCGTTGAGGTTCAGCTCCGGCACGAGGGTCAGGTCGAACCCGATCCGCTCGGCGCGCTGCGCCAGGAGCTTCACGTAGTCGAACGTGACCGGCATCTGCTCGTCGTCGACGTTGCGCAGCCAGCCGCCGAAGAGCGGGGTCCAGTATCCGAATCGCACGGGGTGGGTTCCTTGGGTGGTGAGGAGGGACGGACGGGAGGCTCGCCCCGGGTGGTGGGGCGCGCCTCCCGTCCGGTGGGTGGTCGGGACGGTGCGGCCGCGTGGTCAGGCGTGCGTCGGTGCGGCTGCCGCCGCGTACTCCGCGTCCAACAGGCCGCCGAGGAACCGGGCGATGGAGCGCGGGCCGGAGGCCGGCGCGACCGCCTCGACGGCGGGGTTGTAGTTCGTGTTCGTGTTGATGTCGTACACGACGGTGCGCCCGTCGGTGGTCTCCATGAACTCGACCCCCGCGATCTGGATGCGCTGGTCCGCGAGGAAACCCCGGAGCTGCTGGACGAGCGGGTGCTCGGCGGTGACCTCGGAGCGGACGGAGAACGTGTCCGCCGTCACGGTGGTGCCGTCGGTGCCGGGGACCTCGCACACCGCGCCGGCGATGCCCTGCGGCCCGTTCTCTCCGGACGGCACCTCGCACGCGTCCGCGGGGCAGAGCTCGAAGCTGCCGGCGCTCGTGTCGACGCGGACCGCGTAGACGAACTCGCCGCCGACGAACTCGGCGCGCGTGATGAACGGCTCACGCGCGGTCAGGTACTCCTGCAGCAGCGTGATTCCGTCGACCGGCGCCTCGAACTCGGGGCTGTCGACGTAGGCGTCGAACTCGGCGAGGGAGTCGAAGCGGCGAACGCCGAGGCCCTTGCCGCCCTGGTTGTGCTTCGTGATGAACGGGACGTCCTGGCCGCCCGTGAAGGTCGCCGCGGACTGCTTGAGCGTCGTCGTGCCGAAGACCGCCGTCGTGCGGGGCACGTCGAAGCCCGCGGCGCGGAGCAGCCCGTGCTGCGCGACCTTCGACACCTCGAGCTCGAGGACGTGGCTGCCGCCGACCACCTGGCGTCCGGCACGCTCGAGCCATCCGAGCAGCGCCCGGGTGTACTCCTTGCTGTGCTCGTGTCCACGGGTGTGGCTGCTCGCCGACATGCGACTCCAGTAGACGCCCGGCTCCGGTTCGGCTCCGAGGTCGATCTGTCCCTCGGTCAGGAGGACCTCCTGCACCGGGACGCCCTCGGCCTCGAAGGCGGCGGCGAGCGGCGGGAACCACTCGGGGTTCTCGTGGATGACGTACACGCGCGGAGTGCTCACCGCTCCACCCTAGGCACGGTGTCCCCGCATCTGCCAGGCGTGTGACGCGGTGTTGCGGAGCGAACCGGGGCCTCAGGATCCGCTGACGGCGTCGAAGGTCTGCTGGCCGACGACCCCGAGGAGCTCGAGCTTCTGCGCGTCGTCGCTGCCTGCAGGAGCCGTGAAGAGCAGCAGCGCCTGCGCCTGGTCGTCCGTGTGCAGCACCTGGCAGTCGACGGTGATCCGCCCGAGCTCGGGCTGCACGATCGTCTTGTTGTCCGACCAGCGGGTCGCCACCTCGTGCAGTGCCCACAGCGCGGCGAACTCGGGGCTCCGCCGTTCGAGCTCCGCGATGAGCTCGGTCGCGCGACGGTCACCTGGACCGGCGAGGCCGATGGCCGCACGGAGCGAGGCCACGACGACCCGCCCCAGACGTTCGTGCTGCTCCGGCGCGTACTTCGCCCGCTCGGTCCCGGTGACGAACCACCGCCAGGCCTGGTAGCGCTCGTTGCCGGCCAGCCCGACGGACGTGCCCAGGAGCGCCGCCGCCAACGGGTTCTCGACGAGCGTCTCGCCCAGGTGGTTGACGACGATCGCGGGGGTGTCCGCCAACCGGTCGAGCACGCGGAGGATCGCGGGGTCGACGTGGTCGGCACGGTGCATCCGGACCGGTGCGTTCTGCCCCGTCAGGTGGAACAGGTGGTCCCGTTCGTCGAGCGAGCAACGGAGGGCACGGGCGATCGCCGCGACCATCTGCTCGGACGGCTGCGGGCCACGCTGCTGCTCGAGCCGCGTGTAGTAGTCGACCGACATGCCCGCCTGGGCCGCGACCTCCTCACGACGGAGGCCCGGGGTCCGCCGTCGAGCGCCGGCCCCGATCCCGACGTCCTCCGGTCGGAGCATCTCCCGACGGCGGCGGAGGAAGTCGGCGAGGGCAGCACGGTCCATGCACCCAGTCTGCTGCGTCGGCACACTCGGAGCCAGGGATCGCCGGTCCCCCGATGACCGCGCTCTGGTTGCCTCGGCCGGGACGGCGCAACGTGGTGGTCATGGACATCACGAACAGCACCGTCTTCATCCCCGGCGCGACCTCGGGCATCGGCCTGGCACTCGCGCTCCGCCTGCAGCAGGCCGGCAGCACCGTCGTCATCGGCGGCCGTCGGCAGGCCCTCCTCGACTCCATCGCCACCGAACACGGCCTGGGCACCGTGCAGATCGACGTCGCCGATGCGGAGTCGATCCGGCAGGCCGCCGAGACCGTCCTCGGGACCTACCCCGCACTCGACACCCTCGTGACGATGTCGGGGATCATGCGGAACGAGGACCTCCGCGACCCGGGACACATCTCCGACGCCGTTCAGACCATCGAGACCAACCTGGTCGGCACGATCCGACTGATCGACGCCTTCCTGCCGCACCTGCTCGGCCGTCGCAGCGCGACGGTCATGACCGTGTCGTCCGGCCTGGCGTTCGTCCCGCTCACCGCGACGCCGACCTACAACGCCACGAAGGCCGGCGTGCACTCGTACACGCAGGCACTCCGACAGCAGCTCGTCGGCTCGTCGGTCGAGGTGCTCGAGCTCGCGCCGCCCGCGGTCGCGACCGACCTGATGGGCGGCCAGGACTTCGGCGGGATGCCGCTCGACGCGTTCATCGACGAGGTGGTGGGGCTCATCGAGTCCGGTGCCGCTCCCGAGATCCTCGTGCAGAACGTCCAGCCGTTGCGATGGGCGGAGCGCAACGGGAACCACCAGCAGATCCTCGAGATGATGGCGGGACGCGAGCACTGACAGCCAGCTCCCGTCCCGACATGTCGCACATCACCGTCTGCCGTCATGTCAGGATGGGGGGATGCGACGCGAACCCCACGAGGAAGCCCTGCCGTCCGGACGCCTGATGACCGTGGTCGGCATCGCTCTCATCGTCGTCGGGATCGGCGCGGTGGCGCTCCCGCTCACCGTGCCGTCGTCACCTGGCGGACGGGTGGGCGCCGGGAACGCCGTCAGCCTGGTCGGCACCCTCGTGCTCACCACCGTGCTGGGCATCGGCGTGGTCCGGATGCGCCTGCACGTCCGCATCGACGACGTGCTGGAGGTGCGGGTCACTCCGTTCTGGTACCGACGTCGCATCCCGTTGAACCGGATCGCGTCGGCGACGCCGATGGAGATGACGGCTCTCAACTCCGGCGGCTGGGGCATCCGACTGATCCCCAGCGGGACGGCGATCCTGCTCGACAACGGGCCCGGCGTGCACGTGACCGTCGACGGCAAGCGCGCGCTCCGGTTCCGCTGCAGCGATCCGGACACGGTCGTTGCCGCCCTGGAGGCTCGGGGCGCGTCCGTCCGCTGACCGGCTGTCAGGCGGTCGTGTCGGCCGCGGCGCCCCCCGCTGCAGCGAGGACGGTCCGGCCGAGGCGCACGAAGTCGTCGACCCCGAGCTCTTCGCCACGCGCCGTCGGCGCGATGCCCGCGGCTTCGAGGACCTCGGACGCGTGCGCACTGCCGCCCAGGACACCGGAGAGTGCCTGACGGAGCATCTTCCGGCGCTGCTGGAACGCCGCGTCCACCAGGGTGAACACCCGAGAACGGAGCTGTTCGTCGCCTGGCGGCTCGTGTCGGTCGAACCCGACCAGGACGCTGTCGACGTTCGGCACCGGCCAGAAGACCTGCCGACTGACCTGCCCGGCGATGCGCCACGACCCGTACCAGGCGGCCTTGACGCTCGGGGATCCGTAGACCTTGCTGCCCGGGTCGGCGGCCAGGCGGTAGCCGACCTCGGCCTGCACCATCACGAGCGAGCGGACGAGGGACGGGAAGGTCGCGAGCAGGTGCAGCAGCACCGGCACGGACACGTTGTACGGCAGGTTCGCGACGAGGTGCGTCGGCAGGACCGGCAGGTCCTCGGCCGAGACCTGCATGGCGTCCTGGTGGACCACCGTCAGGCGGGCGTCGGGCTGCATCGCGGAGACGGTCGTCGGCAGGTGCGCTGCGAGCCGGGCGTCGATCTCGACGGCGGTGACGGGAGCACCGGTCTCGGTGAGGCCGAGCGTCAACGACCCGAGCCCCGGTCCGACCTCGAGCACCTTCGACTGCGGCGTGACACCGGCGATCGACACGATGCGTCGGACCGTGTTGGCGTCGTGCACGAAGTTCTGGCCGAGCTTCTTGGTGGGGGTGACGTCGAGCGTCGCCGCGAGTTCCCGGATCTCCGCCGGGCCGAGGAGCGCGCCCACGGCTACTGCACCACCGTGACGGGTTCGGCGTCCCACGCGCCGTAGACGAGTTCGGTGTTCGAGGTGATCTGCGCCGCGAGCATCGAGGCGTCGGTCCCCAGCGTCTCGGCCATCGACCGGAGCGTGTGCGGGATCAGGTACGGCGCGTTCGGCCGGCCGCGGAACGGCGTCGGGGTGAGGAACGGCGCGTCCGTCTCGATCATGATCAGGTGGCGCGGGGCGACGTGCAGTGCGTCCCGCAGGTTCTGCGCGTTCTTGAACGTCACGGTGCCGGCGAACGACATGTACCAGCCGCGCTCGGCGCACAGGCGCGCGAGCTCGGGGCCGCCCGAGAAGCAGTGGAAGACGGTGCGCTCGGGTGCGCCGACGCGCTCGAGGACCTCGACCACAGCGTCGTGCGCGTCCCGGTCGTGGATGGTCAGCGCGAGGTCGTGGTCCTTCGCGATGCGGATGTGCTCCTCGAAGGAGCGGATCTGCGCCGCCCGGCCGTCGTCACCGGTGCGGAAGAAGTCGAGCCCGGTCTCCCCGATCGCCCGCACCCGCGGCAGTGCCGCGAGCTCGGCGATACCGGCGAGGTGCTCGTCGAGCAACCCCTGCTCGTCGAGGACCGGGGCTTCGTTCGGGTGCAGGGCCACCGCGGCCAGGACCCGGGGCTCCCGCGCCGCGATCGACGCCGACCACCGCGAGGTGGCCAGGTCCGTGCCGACCTGCACGACACCGCGGACGCCGACGCTCGACGCGCGGTCGAGGTGCTCCCGGTAGTCGAGCGGACCGTCGCCGCCGTCCCCGACACCGTCGGCGATCTCCATGTGGGTGTGGTTGTCGTACACCGGCACCGTGAGGGCCTGGGGCAGCGGCGGGTACGTCAGGTCCCGCTTCTGCCCGCCGCCGTCGCCGCCGCGGGCACGGACGTGCGCGTCGGTCACGCGGCGCCCTGCTCCGGCTGCTCGATGCGCGGGAAGAGCCCGGCGGCGAGCGGCGTCACCGTCTCGGACCCCTGCCATTCCCAGGCGCGGTCGATGCGCTGCTCAGCGATCGAGCCACCGGCGCCGATCGAGGCCCACAGCTTCTCGGTCGCCTTCGGCATCACCGGGGACACGAGCACGGCCACGGTCCCGAGTCCCCGCAGTGCGGTGACGAGCACGGTCGCGAGGCGCTCACGCTGCGCGTCGTCCTTCGCGAGGGTCCAGGGCTCCTGCTCGGTGATGTAGCCGTTCAGGGCGTCCACGAGCTCCCAGACGATGCTGATCGCGTCGTGCGGTGCGAACGCGGCGATCGCGGCGTCGGCCCGTTCGGTGACCGCCCGCGCGAGGGCGTCGATCGCTGCGTCGGACTCGGTCAGCTCGCCCCGCTCGGGGACGGCGCCGTCGAAGTAGCGGTTGAGCATCGCGACGATGCGGGAGGCCAGGTTCCCGAACCCGTTGGCGAGCTCCGCCTGGTACCGCGCCGAGATGTCCTCCCAGCTGAAGTTGCCGTCCTGCCCGAAGGTGATCGCCCGGAGGAAGTAGTACCGGAAGGCGTCGGAGCCGAACGTGTCGGTGATCTCGCTCGGGGCGATGCCCGTCAGCTTCGACTTCGACATCTTCTCGCCGCCGACGAGCAGCCAGCCGTGGCCGAAGACACGCTCGGGGACCGGGAGCCCGGCCGCCATCAGCATCGCCGGCCAGATGACGGCGTGGAAGCGAGCGATGTCCTTGCCGACGATGTGCACGCTCGGCCAGAGGCGCTGGAAGGCCTCGTCGTCCTCGGTGCCGTACCCGAGGGCGGTGATGTAGTTCAGCAGCGCGTCGAACCAGACGTACAGGACGTGGTCGGAGTCCCACGGGATCTGGATGCCCCAGTCGAAGCTCGACCGCGAGATCGACAGGTCGCGCAACCCCTGCTTGACGAAGGAGACGATCTCGTTGCGGACGCTCTCCGGCTGGATGAACTGCGGGTTCGACTCGTAGAGGTCGAGCAGACGCTGCTCGAAGTCGGACATGCGGAAGAAGTAGTTGCGCTCGGCCAGGACCTCCACCGGGATGGAGTGGATCGCGCAGACCTGCTGGCCCTCGTACGGACCGGTGCCGGGGACCAGGTCGCTCGGCTGCTTGTACTCCTCGCAGCCGACGCAGTAGAAGCCCTCGAACTCGCCCGCGTAGATGAAGCCGTCGTCGTACAGCTTCTGCAGGAACGCCGTGACGCCACGCTCGTGCCGCTCGTCGGTGGTCCGGATGAAGTCGTCGTTGGCCACGTCCACCGTGTCGAGCAGCGGCTTCCAGGCGTCGGTGACCAGGCGGTCGGCCCACTCCTTCGGCGTGACGTCGTTCGCCGAGGCGGTGCGGAGGATCTTCTGCCCGTGCTCGTCGGTGCCCGTGAGCAGCCAGGTGTCGTCCCCACGCTGGCGGTGCCAGCGCGCGAGGACGTCCGCGGCGACCTCCGTGTACGCGTGCCCGATGTGGGGCACGTCGTTGACGTAGAAGATCGGCGTGGTGATCGAGAACGAGCTGCCGTCGGCCATGCGGACCATCCTAGAGGCGCGCCCGAGCACCGTGACGCGCTGCCGGGCGGCCTGTGGAGAACCGGACGGGAGGCCCGTGGCGGCGCCCCCACGTGCCTCCCGTCCGACAGGTGTCGCGTCCGGTCAGCGTGCGGCGAGTGCACCCTCGTAGAGGTCGCGCTTGGAGAGTCCGGTCGCGTCGGCGACCGCTGCGGCGGCCTCCTTCATGCGTGCGCCGGCGGCCACGCGTTCGAGGACCAGGCGGACGCCGTCCTCGATCGTGGCGTCGTCACCCGATCCGGTGGACCCCGCGACGACGACGCAGATCTCGCCGCGGACGCCGTCAGCCGCCCACTCGGTCAGCTCCGCTAGGGTCCCCCGACGGATCTCCTCGTGCATCTTGGTGAGCTCGCGGCAGACCGCGGCACGCCGGTCGCTGCCGAACCCGGCGGCCATGTCGCCGAGCGTGTCGGCGATCCGGTGCGGCGACTCGAAGAAGACCATGGTCCGCTGCTCCCCCGCCAGTGCGGCGAACACCCGTCGCCGTTCCCCGGCCTTGCGGGTCGGGAAGCCCTCGAACGTGAAGCGGTCGGTCGGCAGCCCGGAGAGCGCGAGCGCGGTGAGGACGGCGCTCGGGCCGGGGACCGCGGTCACGGTGACGCCCGCGGCGGCGGCGGCCTCGACCAGCGGGAACCCGGGGTCGCTGATGGCGGGCATGCCGGCGTCGGTGAGCACGACGACGTCGTCCTCCCGGGCGAGTTCGACGACCTCGGCCGCGCGCTCCCGCTCGTTGTGCTCGTGCAGCGCGATGAGCCGCGGACGGTTCTCGATGCCCAGTGCGCGCATCAGGTGGATCGCGGTCCTGGTGTCCTCGGCGGCCACCACGGAGGCGTTCGACAGCGTCTCCACGAGTCGACGGGAGGCATCACCGAGGTTGCCGATGGGGGTTGCTGCGAGGACGATCACGACCCCATTGTCGTCGCAGGACCCGCGACCTGTGGACACGCAGCCGACACCTGCGCCGCGTCCGTAGGATGCTGCGGGTGACCACGGACCTGGCCGACCTGCAGAAGACCGTGCCGGACGTCCCGCGTGGCTCGCGGCTCGACGACTGGTGGGGCCGCATGCTCTCCACCGGGTGGCGGGTCGCCGCCTGGCGATGGGGTGGCCCGATCGCGGTCACCGTGCTCGCTGCCCTGCTCCGGCTGGTCGACCTCGGCCGGCCGCACTCGCTCGTGTTCGACGAGACCTACTACGTCAAGGACAGCTGGTCCCTCGTCCACCTCGGGTACGAGGGCACGTGGCCGGCGAACCCGACGGGCGACGGTGCACCGACGACCGACGACCGGTTCGCCGACGGGCAGACCGACCTCTACTCCCGAGCCGCGGAGTTCATCGCGCATCCGCCGCTCGGGAAGTACCTGATCGGTCTCGGCATGCTGTTGTTCGGGCCGGACAACGCCTTCGGCTGGCGGTTCACCGTCGCGGTCCTCGGCATCGCCACCGTGTTCCTCACCGCGGTGATCGCTCGTTCCCTGTTCCGGTCCACGTTCATCGGCACGCTGGCAGGCGGGTTCCTGGCGGTGGACGGACAGGCGATCGTGATGTCACGGGTGTCGCTGCTCGACGGCATCGTCACGTTCTTCGTCGTGCTCGGCTTCGGCGCACTGCTGCTCGACCGACGGTGGTCCGCCCGGCAACTCGACCGGTGGGTCGACCGTCGTGCCGCCGCCGGCCGACCGACGCTCTGGGGTCCGGTCCTCTGGTGGCGCCCCTGGCTCGTCGCGATGGGCCTCGCGCTCGGGCTCGCGACCGCGACGAAGTGGACCGGGCTGTACTTCCTGGCGTTCTTCGCCGTGTACTCCGTGGTCAGCGACATGCTGCTGCAGCGTCGCGCCGGGGTGGCCTTCTGGTCCTCGAGCGCCGCGCTGCAGCAGGCACCGGTGACCTTCTTGCTGACCGTGCCGATCGCCGCCGCGACCTACCTGGCGTCGTGGGCCGGCTGGTTCCTGACCCGGGGCGGCTGGGACCGCGACTGGATCGGGACCGGCGGTCAGCGCTGGACCGGGGTGCTCGCCTGGGTGCCGGACAGCCTGCAGAACTGGTGGCATTACCAGAGCGAGATCTACGCCTTCAACATCGGCCTGCACACGCCGCACTCGTACCAGGCGAACCCGCTGCTCTGGCTCCTCATGCAACGGCCGACGTCGATGTACTACGTCGGTACGAACGTGGGCCAGGACGGCTGCGCGGCCGACCGCTGTGGGGCGGCGATCACCGGGATCGCGAACCCGTTCATCTGGTACGCCTCGGTCATCGCGGCCGTGGTGCTGCTCGTGCTGCTCATCACACGGCCGCGGTGGGAGTACGGCATCGTCCTGATGGGCATCGCCGCGGGCTACCTGCCGTGGCTGATGTACCTGGACCGGACGGTCTTCCAGTTCTACACGATCGCCTTCGAGCCCTTCCTCGTGATGGCGCTGGCGGCCGTGATCGGGCACCTGATCGGCTCGCGGGATGCCCCGCGACCACGGCGGACCCGGGCGTTGGTCTGGCTCGGCGTGTACCTGGTCGTCGTGGTGCTCGCGTCGGCGTACTGGTACCCGCTGTGGTCGGCGATGCAGGCGCCGTGGGACTTCATCCGGTCCCACTACTGGCTGCCCAGCTGGCTGTAGCGGCGGCTCCGGTCAGTTCTGCGTCTGCATCGCGCGCTCGAGGGCGTCGCGGTCCAGTGGCTCTCCGGTCAGCTGGTCCGGCTGGGCCTGCGGGAGCACGCCGTCGACCAACACCTGCGCGTACCGCTTCCAGGCGTCGGGATCGTAATCGCGGGTGGCGTCGGCCACGGCACCGATCATCGTCGTCAGCATCGGCAGGTCGCGGTAGTCGAAGCCGGGACGGATCACGCCGGCGTCCTTCGCACGGCCGATGATGCGGGACACCTGCTGCTCCAGGCGGTCGCGCTCCTGCACGATCGACGGGCGGGCCTTGCCGGCGCGGACGATGACGTCGGCCAGGGCGCGGTCCCGCGCTCGGAAGGCGAACACGCCCATCAGGTAGAGACGGAGGGACTCGCGCGGGTCGATCTCGTCGGCAGCGCGGGCGGCGGCGGCGTTCATCGCCTCGAACTTCGTCGCGAGGAGGGCCTCGATCAGCGAGTCCTTGTCCGCGAAGCGCCGGTAGACGGTGCCGACGCCCACTCCGGCCTCGTGCGCGATGTCGTTGAGGGTGACCGAGATGCCGCGTTCCGCGAAGCACTTCCGTGCCGTCTGCAGGATCAGTTCGCGGTTCCGTGCCGCGTCGGCGCGCAGGGGGCGATCGAGATCGGCGGCGGGTCCGGTGGTGCTCACAGAACGAACATAATCGGACTTTCTGGGAACAAGCGGATGCGGTGACTCCGTTTTGGGCTACAGTTACCGCAAGCGGATGCAGCGCATCCGCTTCACTCTTCTCCGGGACGCCCGACGGCGCGCGCCCCTCCTCTTCCATCCTTCGAGAAGGAGGCTGTCGTGACGGCAGAACAGACCGCGCCCGCTCCCACAGGAGCAACGCCGACGACCGCGGGCCCCACCCCGGCCCGGACCGACCACCGATGGATCGCACTCGCGGTCATCGCCCTCGCCCAGCTCATGGTCGTCCTGGACGCCACCATCGTGAACATCGCGCTGCCCTCGGCGCAGCAGGACCTCGGGTTCGCCACCGACCAGCGTCAGTGGATCGTCACGGCGTACTCGCTGGCCTTCGGCTCACTCCTGCTCCTGGGCGGGCGCCTCGGTGACCTCTTCGGCCGCAAGAACACCTTCATCATCGGCCTGGTCGGCTTCGCCGTCGCGTCCGTGCTCGGCGGCCTCGCCGACTCGTTCGGGCTCCTGGTCGCCGCTCGCGCCCTGCAGGGCGTCTTCGGCGCGCTGCTCGCCCCGTCCGCCCTGGGCATGCTCACCACGACCTTCCGTGACCCCAAGGAGCGCGGTCGTGCGTTCGGCATCTTCGGCTCCATCGCCGGCTCCGGTGCCGCGATCGGTCTGCTGCTCGGTGGCGTGCTCACCGAGTACGCCTCGTGGCGCTGGTGCCTCTACGTGAACGTCGTGTTCGCGATCCTCGGCGTCATCGGTGCGATCGTCTTCATGGCGAAGCCGCCGAAGGTCGAGCGTCCGCGCATCGACATCGCCGGGGTCATCACGATCACCGCCGGCCTGGTCGGTGTGGTCTACGGCTTCTCGAACGCCGAGACCAACGGTTGGGACGCCCCGCTCACGATCGGCATGCTCGCCGGCGGTGTGCTGCTGATCGCGGCCTTCGTCGTGATCGAGACCCGGGTCGCGCACCCGCTGCTCCCCTTGCGCGTCATCCTCGACCGTGACCGCGGTGGTTCGTTCGTCGCCATCGGCCTGGTCGCGATCGGCATGTTCGGCATCTTCCTGTTCCTGACCTACTACCTCGAGCAGACCCTCGGCTTCTCGGCGCTGCAGACCGGCCTGGCGTTCCTGCCGATGCCGCTGTCGATCATGCTTTCAGCCACCCAGATCGGCGGACGCCTGCTGCCCCGCGTCGGCCCGAAGGTCCTGATCTTCGCCGGAGCCCTCGTCGCCGCCATCGGGCTCCTGCTCCTCCTGCGCACCGACCTCGACAGCTCCTACGCGGGCACCGTCCTGCCGGCGCTCATCGTGATCGGTCTCGGCATGGGCACGATCTTCTCGTCGGCGATGAACACCGCGACGACCGGGGTCGCCCGTTCGGACGCCGGTGTGGCATCGGCGACGGTGAACACCATGCAGCAGATCGGTGGCTCGATCGGCACCGCGCTGCTGTCGACGATCTTCGCGAACGTCGTCGAGAACAGCCTCTCCGGCCTGTCCGCGGCGCCGACGAAGCTCCAGCAGGCGCAGGCCGTGCTCGACGGCTACCACGCTGCGTTCGCGATCTCGGCCGGGGTCCTGTTGATCGTGGCGATCGCGAGCGGCCTGCTCATCAACCGGCAGTCGGTCCGTCTCGATCGTCTCGCCCGTGCCGGGTCCGGCGTGACGGGCAGCGTCCCGACCGCCGCGCACTGACCAGCACCAGACGACACGACCACGCCGAACGCCGGACGGCACCGCAGGTCACTGCGGCGCCGTCCGGCGTCCGGCTGTTGCAAGCCACATCACGCTGTGCTCCGACCGATCGTTCCACGGCCTGTGTCGGACTGTTGCTCACCCTCTGTCGTGAGTCAGAGGCGTCGATTACCGTGTGCCACATGGCCCCCGTCCTGACCTCGCCACTCGTGTCCACGCAGTGGCTCGCCGACCACCTCGGCGCGGACGACCTCCTCGTCCTCGACGCCTCGGTGCACACGGACGGTATCGGCTTCGGCATGTCGTGGCACTCGGCGCGGGACGCCCACGAGCGTCGCGGACACGTCCCGGGTGCCGTCTACGCCGACCTCATCGACGAGTTCTCGGCGTCCGGGACGGACCTGCCCTTCACCCGGCCCGGAGTCGACCGCTTCGAGTCCGCAGCCCGCGCGCTGGGCGTGAGCCGCGCCTCCACCGTGGTGGTCTACGACGACGGCATCGGCGAGTGGAGCGCCCGTCTGTGGTGGATCTTCCGGTCCTTCGGCTTCGACGCCGTCGCCGTGCTCGACGGCGGCTTCCCGAAGTGGCGCGACGAAGGACGGCCGGTCCGTGTCGGGGCCCTGTCCCGCGCACCGGAGCCGTCCCGCGACGGCGACGCGTTCGTCGCGGGTGAGGAACGTCCGCTCTGGGCCGACCGGGCACGGGTCCTCCGTGCGGTCGACGGTTCCCAGCCGGCGGCGCTCGTCATGGCTGCCGACCCGGCGGCCCTCGGCGACGACCACCCGCCGATCGTCCCCGGGAGCACCACCATCGGCGTCCGTGAGTTGCTCGACCGATCGAACGCCCTGCTCCGCCAGCCGGAACTCGAGCGCGCACTCGCACCGGTGCTCTCCGCGGACGAGGTCGTCACCTACTGCGGTGTCGGGAGCGCCTCCTGCGTCGACGCGCTGGCCTTGACCGTGCTCGGACACCAGAAGGTCCGCGTGTACGACGGGTCCCTCGCCGAGTGGTGGCGGGAACCGATCGCGTCCTGACCGGGTGGCGCTGCCCGTTGCCCGCGGCGGGCTAGCGTTGCCCGCATGAGCAGCAGACGCGCAGTCGTCCTCGGTGGGACCGGCGGCATCGGATCCCAGGTCGTCCGCGAACTCCTCGACGTGTCCGGCCGGGGCGGCGACGACTGGGAGGTCGAGGTCGTCTCGCGCTCCGGAGGCCCGGTCGCTGATGAACTCCTCGCCCGTGGCGCCGTCGGCCGACCGGGAGACCGTCGCGACACGACGTTCCTGCGCGAGCTGCTGCGCCCCGGCGCGGACCTGCTCGTCGACACCGTCGGCGTGACCCGCGACGACGCCCTGCAGCTCGCCCCCTTCCTCGACGACGTCGGGTCGACCGTCTTCGTGTCCTCGAAGGCGGTCTACGCCGACGAGCAGGGTCGCCACGCGAACTCGCTCGACAAACCGGTGTTCGGCGGCGCCGTCACCGAGCTGCAGCCGACGGTCACCCCCGCTGACGCCGACCCGACGAGTCGCGACGGCTACGGCGCCGCGAAGGTCGCCGCCGAACAGGTCCTGCTCGACCACGGGGCGCCCGTCACCGTCCTGCGCCCCTCGAAGGTGTACGGCGTCGGCATCGGCCGACCCCGCGAGTGGTTCGTCGTACGCCGGGTGCTCGACGGCCGCGAGCGCGTCCTGCTCGCCGACGAGGGGCGCGGCGTCGACCACACCACGGCGGCGTCGGGCATCGCGTCCCTGGTCCGGATCGTCGCCGACGCACCCGACCGCCGCATCCTCAACGTCGCGGACGAGACGGCGCCGACGGCGCTGGAGATCGTCCGGACCGTCGCGAGGCACCTCGGTCACACGTTCGACGAGGTCCTGCTCGGCGAGGACGCCCCCGCGTTCGTCGGACTCACGCCCTGGTCGGTGCCGTCGCCGTCCGTGCTCGACACCACCGCTGCGCGTTCGCTCGGGTGGGTGCCGCCGCGGTTCGCGGAGGCGGTCGTGCCGGAGGTCGACTGGTTGGTCGAGACGGCGCACCGCACGCCGGTCGACGGGGACGTGCCGTGGGCGGCCGATCCGTTCTGGGACCGGATGTTCGACTACGGGCCGGAGGACGCAGCGCTGGTGCTGCTGTCGCTCGGGCTGGGCTGACAGGTCGGCTGGGTTGACCCCGCCGGGCTGTGGACAGCGGCAGCTCCTCCACAGATCCGACTGGAGGCCCGCCCACACAGGGCGCGCGGGGCACGCTGGGTGCATGAACGACAACCGGCTCGGGACCGCCGTCAGCCCCTACCTCCGCCAGCACGCCGACAACCCGGTGGACTGGCGCGAGTGGGGCGCCGACGCCTTCACCGAGGCACGGGAGCGTGACGTGCCCGTCCTCGTGTCGATCGGCTACGCCACGTGCCACTGGTGCCACGTGATGGCGCGTGAGAGCTTCTCCGACCCCGAGATCGGTGCGATGCTCCGGCAGGACTTCGTCGCCGTGAAGGTCGACCGCGAAGAGCGCCCGGACGTCGACTCGAGCGCGATGGCCGCGGCGAGCGCCTTCACCGAGAACCTCGGATGGCCGTTGACGGTGTTCATGACGCCTGCCGCGCAGGTGTTCTACGCGGGGACCTACTACCCGCCGCAGCCGGTCGGTGCGCACCCGTCGTTCCGGCAGGTCACGGCCGCGGTGCTCGATGCGTGGCGGGACCGTCGGCACGAGGTCGATGCGAACGCGGCGGCGGTCGCGGGGGCGATCCGGCAGGGCGCCGAGGCGGACGCAGCAGCCGCACAGGCCGGGCAGCCTGACGGGGGTGGGGCGGGCCTCCCGTCCGTCGAGGCGATCCGTGGGGTCGTGGCCGACCTCGAGCGTGCCGAAGACGCCACGTACGGCGGGTTCGGTGGGGCGCCGAAGTTCCCGAACGCTCCGCTGTTGGAGTTCCTCGGCGACGTGGCCGCGGACGGCGACGGCGCAGCCGGCGCGCTGCTCACCCGTGCGCTCGACGCCATCGCCGGGTCAGAACTGACCGACGTCGACGGTGGTGTGTTCCGGTACGCGACCCAGCGGGACTGGTCCGTCCCCCACTACGAGCGGATGCTCTACGACAATGCGGGCCTGCTCGCGGTGGCCGAACCGGGGCGAGCCCGCGGCATCGCGGACTTCCTCCGCGACACCCTCCGTCGGGCGGACGGTGCCTTCGTCGCGGCGCAGGACAGCGAGTCGACCATCGACGGCCGGCGGGTGGAAGGCGAGTGGTACCGCGTACCGCTCGAAGAGCGCGGCCGGCTCGAGGCACCGCCGCTCGACGACCAGGTCCTGACTGGGTGGAACGGTCTGGCGATCCGCGGGCTGGTGATCGCAGGCAGTCACGCCGGCGACGACGAGATGATCGACCTCGCGCGAGCGGCGGCCGACGCCGTCATCGCCACACACCTCCGGGACGGACACGTCATGGTCCGGTCGAGCACCCCGCGCGGTGGGTCGACCGCAGCGCCGACGATCGAGGACCTCGGCCTGTTCGCGGAGGGGTTGCTCGAGCTCGCCCTCGCGACCGGCGAGCTCGGGTACGCCGTGATCGGGCGCACGCTCGTGGGCGACGGACTGTCGGGTGCGCTGGAGGTCGATCCGGTCCTCGCCGCTGCCGGGACCGCGACCGGTGAGCAGCCGCAGACAGCACTCCGATCCGGAACGGTGGCGATGGCCGGGGCTGCCGCGCTCCTCGCTGCCCTCACCGGTGACGACGGCCGGCACTCGGCGGCCGAACGCCTCATCGCCGAGCGCGCCCGGACCGGGGTGGACCGACCACTCGGGCACGCAGATGCCCTCGGGCTCGCGCTCGCCCTCCAGCGGCCCTCACGAGAGGTCGTGCTCGTCGCTGACGACCGATCGGGCTCCGAGGTGGTCGGCATGCTGACCACAGTCCGGGCCGCACGACGTCCGGGGACGATCGTCGCCGTGCTCACCCGAGCGCAGGCGGCGGAGTGGGCGGCGGTTGGCTTCTCGCTGTTCGAGGCCAGGGACGCGCTGGACGGCGTGACCTACGTCTGCCACGACCGGGTCTGCGCGTTGCCGGCACGGACCGTCGGCGAGCTCGCCACCCAGCTCGGCTGACTGCGGCACGCCCGGACGGTATCCTGGAATGCTCATGTCGAATCCCCCCGTCATCACGTACCCGCCCGAGCTGCCCGTCTCGCAGCGGCGGGACGACATCGCCGCTGCGATCCGCGACAACCAGGTCGTGATCGTGGCGGGTGCCACCGGGTCGGGCAAGACGACGCAGCTACCGAAGATCTGCCTGGAGCTCGGTCGCGAGAGCATCGGCCACACCCAGCCCCGACGGATCGCCGCGCGCACGATCGCGGAGCGCGTGTCAGAAGAACTCGGCGGCGAGCTCGGCGACCTCGTCGGGTACCAGGTGCGCTTCACCGACAAGGTCAGCGCGGCCACCCGGATCAAGCTGATGACGGACGGCATCCTGCTGAACGAGATCCACTTCGACCGGGACCTCAAGCGGTACGACACGATCATCATCGACGAGGCGCACGAGCGCTCCCTGACGATCGACTTCCTGCTCGGGTACCTGAAGCGACTGCTCCCTCGGCGCCCGGACCTCAAGGTCATCATCACGAGTGCCACGATCGACCCGCAGTCGTTCTCCGAGCACTTCGGCGACGCGCCCATCGTCGAGGTCTCCGGACGGACCTACCCGGTGGAGGTCCGGTACCGACCGCTCGTCGCGGACGAGGACGCCGCGGGCGACGAGGACGACGACGAGGACGAGGGCGGCCCGGACAACGGCAGCAGGGACGACCGCAGCAGCACCGACGACCGCGACTACCTGCAGGGCATCACGGACGCGCTGGACGAGCTCGCGCGGGAGGACCCGGGCGACGTCCTGGTGTTCCTGTCCGGCGAGAACGAGATCCGCGACGCGCAGGACGCCATCGAGGGCAAGCACTACCCGGGGACCGAGGTCCTGCCGCTCTACGGTCGACTGTCCGCCGCGGACCAGCACCGCGTGTTCCAGCGATCGAACACCCCGGGCCTCCGACGACGTGTCGTGCTCGCGACCAACGTGGCCGAGACCTCGCTGACCGTCCCCGGCATCAAGTACGTCGTCGACACCGGCACCGCCCGCATCTCCCGGTACTCGCCGCGGGCGAAGGTGCAGCGGCTGCCCATCGAGGCGATCTCGCAGGCGTCCGCGAACCAGCGTTCCGGCCGTGCCGGTCGGACGAGTGCGGGCATCGCGATCCGCCTCTACTCCGAGGACGACTTCGACCGCCGTCCCGAGTACACCGACCCGGAGATCCTCCGGACGAACCTGGCCGCCGTCATCCTGCAGATGATCTCGCTCGGGTTCGGCGACATCGAGTCGTTCCCGTTCCTGCAACCGCCGGACTCCCGGGGCGTGAAGGACGGCCTGGACCTCCTCCGCGAACTCCGCGCCGTCGACACCGACGGTGCGATCACGAAGACCGGCAAGCAGCTCACCCGACTGCCCATCGACCCGCGCCTCGGCCGGATGGTCCTCGAGGCGAGCCGCCAGGGCGTGGGCCGTGAGGTCATCGCGATCGTCTCGGCGCTGAGCATCCAGGACCCGCGCGAGCGTCCGCTGGAGAAGCGGGCGCAAGCCGACCAGCAGCACGCGCGCTTCGCCGACCCCACGAGCGACTTCCTCACCCTGCTCGGCCTCTGGAACTACCTGGAGGACAAGCAAGAAGAGCTGTCCTCCAGCGCGTTCCGCCGGATGTGCAAGGCCGAGTTCCTCAACCACCTGCGCATCCGCGAGTGGCAGGACCTGTACCGGCAGCTCTCCCGGGCGGCGAAGCAGGTCGGCATCCACGTCGGCAAGGAGCGCAAGGACGACCCGGACTCGGTGCACCGCGCGCTCCTCGCCGGTCTCCTCAGCCAGATCGGCCTCCGCGACCGCGAGAAGCGGGACTACCTCGGCTCGCGGAACACCCGGTTCGTGGTGTTCCCGGGCAGCGTGCTCGCGAAGAAGCAGCCGGACGCCGTGATGGCCGCCGAACTCGTCGAGACCAGCCGTCTGTTCGCCCGCACGGTCGCACGCATCGACACCGCGTGGGTGGAGCCCCTGGCCGGCGACCTGCTCAAGCGCACCTACGGCGAACCGCACTGGGAGAAGAAGCAGGGCGCGGTCGTCGCGTACGAGCGCGTGACGCTGTTCGGTGTGCCGATCGTCCAGCGACGCCGGGTGCAGTACAACCGGATCGACCCCGTGCACTCGCGGGAGCTGTTCATCCGGCACGCCCTGGTCGAGGGCGAGTGGGAGTCGCAGCAGGCGTTCGACCGGGCGAACCGGAAGCTCCGCCGTGAACTCGAACAGCTCGAGGAGCGCACCCGGCGCCGCGACATCCTGCTCGACGACGAGACGGTCGTCGAGTTCTACGAGGCTCGCATCCCCGCCGAGATCGCGACGACGCGCGACTTCGAGGGGTGGTGGCGCCGGACTCGTCGTGACCAGCCGGACCTGCTCACGATGCGCCGCGAGGACCTGCTCGACGAGTCCGCCGCATCCGCCGCGGAGGACGACGCCGAGTACCCGACCCAGTGGCGGAGCGGCGACCAGCGCCTCGCCGTCCGCTACCGCTTCGAACCCGGTGCCGAGGACGACGGGGTCAGCGTCCAGGTGCCGCTCGCCGTCCTGCCGCGCATGCGGGAAGAGGGCTTCGACTGGCAGGTCCGCGGGCTCCGGAAGGAACTCGTCACCGCGCTCATCAAGGCGCTGCCGAAGCAGATCCGCAAGAACGTCGTACCGGCCGCCGACTGGGCCGAGAAGATCGTCGCCGAACTCCCCGACGACGCTCCGACGACCCCGACCGAGAGCTTCCGCGCGACACTCGCCAAGACGATCCAGCGCCTCGTGCACGTGCCGGTGTCGGAGTCCGACTTCGACATGTCGCGGGTGCCGTCGCACCTGCTGCCGACCTACGCGGTCGTCGACGAGCGCGGCCGCCGGGTCGAGGCCGGCAAGGACCTCTCGGCCCTGCAGACCAAGCTCAAGGACCGGACCCAGCAGAGCGTCGCTGCGGCGACACAACGCTCTGGAGGCTCGTCCCGCGTCGCCGACGCCGGCTCCGGCCGCCGCATCGAACGGTCCGGCCTCACCACCTGGCCCGACCAGGACCTGCCCGAGGTCCTCGACACGAAGCAGGCCGGCGGCGTCATCCGCGCGTACCCCGCCCTGGTCGAGGAGGGCTCCGGCCCGAAGGCGACCGTCGGCGTCCAGCTCCTCGCGACGCCCGGCGACCGGACCGTGCAGATGCCCGCGGGGGTCCGCCGCCTCGTGATGCTCGCCGTACCGTCCCCCGTGTCGTACATCCAGCAGCACCTCACCGCGCAGGAGAAGCTCGCGCTCGCCGCGAGCCCCTACCCGTCGACCAACGCCCTCTTCGACGACGTCCTGGCCGCCGTGGTCGATGCCGGGATCCGCCGGACCCACCCCGACGGGCTGGTGTTCACCCGGGCCGCGTTCGACCAGGTGCGCGCCACCGTCTCGGCGACGGTCGTCGACACGATGTTCACCGCCGTGTCCGAGGTGGCCGCCGTCCTCACCGCCCAGCGGAACGCCGAACGCGCGATGAAGCAGGCGACGAACATGGCGCTGCTGCCGGCACTGTCGGACATGCGGCAGCAGATGGAACGGCTCGTGTTCGCCGGGTTCGTCTCGGTGGCTGGGCTCGACCGCCTCCGACGAATCCGCGTGTACCTGCAGGGCATCGACGCCCGCGTGACGAAGCTGCTCCAGAACCCGGGCCGTGATGCGAGTTGGATGCGCGAGGTCACCGGCGCGACGGACCGCTACGTCGAGGCCGGTGGGACGTTCCCGCCGGCGGTCGACTCGCACCCGGAGCTCGTGCACGCACGCTGGATGCTCGAGGAGTTCCGCCTCAGCCTCTTCGCGCAGGAACTGGGTACAGCGGAGACCGTGTCACTGCAGCGGATCACGAAGGCGCTCACGGCAGCCTCGCGCTGAGCCGCGGGCCGGCCGAGCCGACCAGGACTACGGTGACCGCCATGATCGGCACACTCGACGTCGTCGTCCTGGACTGCCCGGACACGCGCGCCCTCGCCCGCTTCTCCGCCGAAGTCCTCGGCGGGGAGATCGTCGCCTTCGACGAGGACTGGGCCGAGGTGGTCCTGCCCTTCGCCGGACACCGACCGCTGCTCGCCTGCCAGCGGGTCGACGACTACCGTGCGCCGGACTGCCCGGGGCAGAGCGTCCCCCAACAGGTCCACCTCGACGTGAAGGTGGACGACCTCGACGCGGGTGAGCAGGCGGTGGTCGCGATCGGTGCGGCGACGACCGGGCAGGGCACCGACACCTTCCGGGTCTACCTGACCCGGCCGGGCACCCGTTCTGCCTGGTCGTGCCGCAGGACTGAGTCCGCTCGGTCAAGCGGGCTGGTCGGCCTCCGACGAGGAATCGACCTGTGCCGAATCGACAGCGCCCGCATCAGCGGGGTCGACCGCCAGCCCCTCGACGACCTCGACACGTGGCAGTTCGCCGAGCACGGCACCCGGCAGGAACAGCTTCGCCCCGCGGACACCCGCACCGATGACGACCTCGGGCACCGCGAGCACCCGGGAGTCGACGTACACGGCCCAGTCGGCCGGCAGACCGATCGGGGTGATGCCGCCGTACTCCATCCGGGTGCGCTCGACGGCGTCGTCCATCGGCGCGAAGCTCACCTTCCGTGCCCCGAGCAGGCCCTTCACGGTGCGGTTCACGTCGAGCTTGGTCGAGGCCAGCACCACACAGGCGGCGTAGGTGACGGTGTCGCCGCGCTTCCCCGCGACGACGATGCAGTTCGCGCCGCCGGACACCGGGAAGCCGTAGGCCTCCGAGAACGCAGCCGTGTCCGCCAGGTCCGGGTCGATCGGCGATGCCTCGATCCGCTGGAGCACGGCCGACGGCAGGGCGACCAGGGCCTCGGCGACGGGGATGGCGATGGAGCCGGTGGCGAGCAGGACGGGCATGCGGTTCAAAGTCGGCATCGCTCCAGCCTAGGGATCGACACCGCGCCCGGGTGCCAGCCAGCTCGATCCCGGCGAGCACCAACACCAACACCAGCACCAGCACCAGCACCAGCACCAGCGCCAACACCGATGTCAGCACCGACGCCCACGCGTCGCCGCTCAGCGCGAGCCGACCCCGCGCCTCCCCTCCGCTGCCGACGCCCAGAGCTGCGCTGCCAACCCCACCGCGATGAACCCCGTCATCAGTGCCCCCATCGCGATCGCCGTCCCGCCGAGCGCCCCGGCGAGCGGGGTCGCCATCCCGCCGAGCCCGAACGTCAGCCCACCGGCGAGCGCCGATGCCGTTCCCGGGTGTCGGTGCCCGAGCGCCTGCGTCAACGTGATCGAGCCGGGGATCACCCATCCCCACGCCGCGGTGACGAGTGCGAGCGCCGGCCAGACGAGTGCGGCGCCGAGCCCGCTGACCGCTCCGAGCAGCACGAGTGCGGAGCCGACGGTCCCGACGACGAGCCCGATGGTGAACAGCCGGTCCTCGGAGAACCGTCCGACGAGGTGCCGGAACAGCAGCGTCGACAGGATCGAACAGCCCGCGTTCGTGGCGAAGACGAGCGAGTACCGGCCCTCGCTGAACCCGTACTGCTCCTGGAACACGAACGACGACGTGGCAATGTACGAGAAGAACCCGATGGTCGCCGCGCATCCGGTGACCAGGTACCACCGGAACCGCGGGATGCGCAGGAGCTCCGCCATCCGACCGGCCACGGCGCGGGGTGACGAGCCGCCGGGGCTCGGGGCGACGAGGGTCTCGGGCAGCTGCCGGAGCGCGGCGACGGTGAGCACGATGCCGAAGACCGCGAGCACGACGAACGTCCCCCGCCAGGACGTGACCGTGAGCACGACGCCGCCGACCAGCGGCGCGACGACCGGTCCGACCGAGTTCACGACCGCGAGCGTCGAGAAGAGCTTGCTGCGGCGGAGGCCCGTCGCCGCGTCTCCGACCATCGCGCGTCCGGCGACCGCCGCGGCGGCTCCGCCCACCCCCTCGACGACGCGCGCGAGGACGAGCGTGACGATGTCCGGGGCGATCGCGCACACCACGGTCGAGACGGTGAACAGGGCCATGCCGCCGATCAGGATCCGGCGACGTCCGACCCCGTCGCTGATCGGTCCGACGACGAGCTGCCCGACGGCGAAGGCAACGAGGAACGCGGTGAGGCTGAGCTGCACGGCGGCGGTCGACACGTCGAGGTCGCGGGCG
>NZ_QKLI01000019.1:0-65968 GCF_003224255.1 Curtobacterium sp. MCBD17_030
AGGTCAATAAAATTGGCATTGACAATGTGCACGCTGTTGAGTTCTCAAGGACCAGACGCACTCCCCACCCAACACCATCACGATGTCACGCCAGAGAGGCTGTCGTTCTCGAACCCACCGGATGACCGACACGAAGTCGACACCTGATCGATGGGGGTGGTTGCTGGAGCCGGATCCCGTCCGGACTGCATCTCCGGGCTGTTCACCCGGTGACCGTCTCGGCCGTTCCGTTCCGCCTCAGCGGCAACGAGTGATTACTCTACACACGGTCCGAGGGCCTGCCAACCAGGTCCGATCCCGGGCGTGTCGTGCCGTCCGTCCATGCCGAGCAGCGACGAAACCAGGCCGGCCTCGAGACGGACGGAGGCCCGACACCATGACGGTGTCGGGCCTCCAGGTCGGCTCCGGGCGCTCAGTGCCGGGCGATGACCGGGTTGCGGAGCGAACCGATGCCGGAGATCGTGACCTCCACCACCTCGCCGTCGCGGATCTGCCCGACGCCGGCGGGGGTCCCGGTGAGGATGACGTCGCCGGGCAGCAGCGTCCAGATCGACGAGATGAACTCGATCAACGTCGGGATGTCGTGGATCATCTCGTTCGTGGAGGCTGCCTGGCGGAGGTCGCCGTCGACGCGCGTCTCGAGCCGGATGTCGGACGGGTCGATCTCCGTCTCGATGACCGGGCCGAGCGGGCAGAACGTGTCGAACCCCTTCGCTCGCGCCCACTGACCGTCGCGAGCCTGCAGGTCGCGCGCGGTGACGTCGTTCGCGATCGTGTACCCGAGGATCACGCTCGCGAAGTCCTCCTTCGCCACGTTCTTGGCGAGGGAGCCGACCACGATGGCCAGCTCGCCCTCGTGGTCGACGCGGCCGATGTCGGCGGGCAGACGGATCGGGTCCTCGGGGCCGATCACCGAGGTGTTCGGCTTGAGGAACACGACAGGGTCGTCCGCGGTCCGCTCCTCCATCTCCGAGACGTGCTCGGCGTAGTTGAGGCCGACTCCGATCACCTTCGACCGCGGGATGACGGGGGCGAGCAGCTTCGCGTCCTTCAGGGACACCCGCTCCCCCGTCGTCTCGAAGCCCTGGTACATCGGGTCGCCGGCGAGCACCACCAGTGCGCGCTCGTCGAGGATGCCGTAGCGGGGGTCCTCCCCCTCGGTGCTGAACCGTGCGATCTTCACGGGTCGACCCTACTCAGCGCTCGGCGTCGGGTCCGTGAGCCGGACCATCCAGCCGTGCGGGTCGGGGCGGCGGCCGTACTGGATGTCCGTCAGTTCCTCGCGCAGGGACATCGTCAGTTCTCCGGCCCCGGTCGTCGGCGAGCCGATGGTGAAGCCGTCACCGCGCAGTTCCGCGATCGGGGTGACGACCGCGGCGGTGCCACACGCGAACGCTTCGGTGATGGTGCCGTCGGCGACTCCGTCGCGCCACTCGGCGAGGGACACCGCACGACGTTCCACGCTGAGACCGCGGTCGAGTGCGAGCTGCAGGATCGAGTCCCGGGTGATGCCTTCGAGGATCGAGTCCGAGTCCGGCGTGACGAGCGTGCCGTCGGAGCGCACCAGGACGACGTTCATGCCGCCGAGCTCCTCCAGGTACTCGCCCTTCTCGGAGTCCAGGAACATCACCTGCTGGCAACCGTGTTCGTACGCCTCCTGCTGCGGCAGCAACGACGCCGCGTAGTTGCCACCGGTCTTCGCGGCTCCGGTGCCGCCCCGGGCGGCGCGGGCGTACTGCGTCGAGAGCCAGATCGACACCGGCTTCGGGCCGGACGTGAAGTACGGGCCCGCCGGACTCGCGATGCAGTGGTACTGCACCTCGTTCGCAGCACGGACACCGAGGAACGACTCGGTCGCGATCATGAAGGGGCGGAGGTACAGGCTCGTCTCCGGAGCGGACGGCACCCAGTCCTGGTCCGCCGCGACGAGCCGGCGGATCGACTCGACGAACACCGATTCGGGCAGCTCCGGCAGCGCGAGCCGACGGGCGGAGCGGGCGAACCGACGGGCGTTCGCGTCCGGACGGAACGCCCAGATGGAACCGTCGGCGTGCCGGTAGGCCTTCATGCCCTCGAAGATCTCCTGCGCGTAGTGCAGGACACTCGCACTCGGATCCAGGGAGAGCGGTCCGTACGCGTGGACCGAGGCGTCGTGCCAGCCGTCGTCGATCGTCCACTCCACCGAGGCCATGTGGTCCGTGAAGTGCTTGCCGAACCCGGGGTCGGCGAGGATCTCCTCGCGCTCGGCGGCGGCACGGCGCTCCGGAGACGGGGTCGTCGAGAAGTCGAGGGCGAAGTCGGTGTCGGTGGTCTCGGTGGTGCTGTCGCTCATGCGGGTGGCTCCTGTCAGGCCGTGGTGGTGCGTGCGGCTGCCGCGGCTCCGGCGATGGCGTCGCCGATCTGGGCCGTGGACCGTCGGGTGGTGCCCCGGCTGGCGAGGTCGGCCTCCACCGCGCGGGTCACCGCGCCCGCCAGGTCCGCCCGGCCGACGTGGTCGAGCAGCAGGGCGACCGAGAGGACCGCGGCGGTGGGGTCGGCGGACTGCTGGCCGGCGATGTCCGGTGCGGACCCGTGGACCGGCTCGAACATGCTGGGGAAGGTGCCGTCGGGGTTGAGGTTGCCGGAGGCCGCGAGGCCGATGCCACCGCTGATGGCGCCGGCGAGGTCGGTGATGATGTCGCCGAAGAGGTTGTCGGTGACGATGACGTCGAACCGGGAGGGCTCGCGCACCATGTGGATGGTGACCGCGTCCACGTGCTGGTAGTCGACCGCCACCTCCGGGTACTCGGCACCGACCGCGGCGACGGTCCGCTGCCAGAGCGAGCCGGCGTGCACCAGGACGTTGCTCTTGTGCACCAGGGTCAGGTGCTTCCGCGGGCGCCGCATCGCGAGGTCGAAGGCGTACCGCACGACCCGTTCGACACCGTGCGCGGTGTTGAGCGAGACCTCGGTGGCGATCTCGTGCGGGGTGGCGACCCGGATGGCGCCGCCGTTGCCGACGTACGGGCCCTCGGTTCCCTCGCGGACGACGACGAAGTCCACCTCGCCCGGGTCGGCGAGGGGCGAACCGACCGCCGCGTGCACCTTGGTCGGCCGCAGGTTGACGTAGTGGTCGAACGCGAACCGCAGCTTCAGCAGCAGGCCGCGCTCGATGATGCCCCCGGCGAGGCGCGGGTCACGAGGGTCACCGCCGACGGCGCCGAGCAGGATCGCGTCATGTCCCGCCAGCGCCGCCAGGTCGTCGTCGGTGAGGATGTCCCCGGTCGCCAGGAAGCGCTCGGCTCCCAGCGAGAACGGGGTCTCCTGCACGTCGAGGTCACCGTCGGTCACCGCGTGCAGGACCTTCAGTGCTTCGTCCACGACCTCCGGGCCGATGCCGTCGCCACGGATGACGGCCAACCTGAGCGTCTGCGACATGAGGGTCTCCTAGAGCGTGATGTCGATCTCACGCAGCGAGGCTGCGTCGATCGTCGAGCGGACGTGCTCGAGGACGTCGTCCGGCACCGGCGAGTCGACGGTCAGCACGCTGAGCGCCTCACCGCCGGCGGACTGACGGGCGATCTGCATCGCGGCGATGTTGATCCCCGCCTCACCGAACTCCTTGCCGTAGACCGCGACGATGCCCGGACGGTCCGTGTACGCCATCACGACGTGGTGCTTGTCGAGGGCGACCTCGACGTCGTACCCGTTGATCTCGACGAGCTTCTCGACCTGCTTCGGGCCGGTGAGGGTGCCCGAGACGCTGATCGCCGGGCCGTCCGACTGGGCACCGCGGATCGTGAGGAGGTTGCGGTACTCGGGGCTGTCCGCGTCGGTGATGAGCCGGACGGTGACACCGCGCTGCTCGGCGATGAGCGGCGCGTTGACGTAGGACACCTGATCGCTGACGACGTCGGTGAACACGCCCTTCAGCGCCGCGAGCTTCAGCACGCTGACGTCGTACGCGGCGAGCTCGCCGTGCACCTCGACGTCGATGCTCGTCACGGGCGAGGTCGCCATAGCCGTGAAGACCTGGCCGAGCTTCTCGACCAGCGGGATGCCCGGGCGGACGTACGGGTCGATGACACCACCGGCGACGTTGACCGCGTCGGGGACGAGCTCGCCGCCGAGCGCGAGGCGGACCGACTTGGCGACGGCGACACCGGCCTTCTCCTGCGCTTCGTCGGTGGAGGCACCGAGGTGCGGGGTCACGACGACGTTCGGCAGGGACACGAGCGCCGAGTCCTTCGGCGGCTCGGACACGAACACGTCGAGACCGGCGCCGGCGATGGTGTTCGACGTCAGCGCCCGGTGCAGCGCGTCCTCGTCGATGAGCCCGCCGCGGGCGACGTTCACGACGAAGGCGGTCGGCTTCATCAGCGCGAACTGCTCGTCGGAGATCATGCCCACCGTCTCGGGTGTCTTCGGCATGTGGATCGTGGTGAAGTCCGCGCGCCGGAGCAGGTCCTCGAGCGAGACGAGTTCGACGCCGAGCTGCTGGGCGCGGGCCGAGGTCACGTAGGGGTCGTACGCGATGACCGAGACGCCGAACGCCTGCAGACGCTGGGTGATCAGGGCACCGATGCGGCCGAGGCCGATGATGCCGACCGTCTTCTCGTAGAGCTCGACACCGGTGTACGACGACCGCTTCCAGGCACCGGCAGCCAGCGACGCGTGCGCTGCCGGGATGTGGCGGGCGAGCGACAGGATGTGCCCGACCGTCAGCTCGGCCGCGGAGATGATGTTGGACGTCGGCGCGTTGACGACCATCACGCCGGCGGTCGTCGCCGCCTTGATGTCGACGTTGTCGAGGCCGACGCCGGCACGGGCGATGACCTTGAGCTCCGGGGCCGCGGCGATCGCCTCGGCGTCGACCTTGGTCGCGGAGCGCACCAGGATCGCGTGCGCGTCGGACAGCGCCCCGAGCAGCGCTGGACGGTCGGTACCGTCCACGTTCCTGATCTCGAAGTCGGGCCCGAGGGCGTCGACGGTGGCGGGCGAGAGTTCTTCGGCGATCAAGACGACCGGCTTCGACACGACTGCGGTTCCTCACACGAGACGGGTGGTGTACCACCACCCTACCGACGGCCGGACCCGGTTACGACGCCGGGAGCGGGTCAGAGCTCGACGAGGCTCGGCACGTAGAGCTGCAGCGTGAGCCACAGCGCCCCCGCGGCGGCGAAGGCGACGACGAGCACCGCGACGGTCATGACCGCCGTCGACCGTCGGGTCACCCACACGCCGACCGCGTACGCGAGTGGCGGGATGAGGACGTCGAGGACCAGCCACACCCACGGCACGGATCGCTGCAGGGACGCTCCACCGGCGGACCCGA
The DNA here is from genome assembly GCF_003224255.1 of Curtobacterium sp. MCBD17_030. NCBI lineage: Bacteria > Bacillati > Actinomycetota > Actinomycetes > Micrococcales > Microbacteriaceae > Curtobacterium > Curtobacterium sp. MCBD17_030. The sequence continues at coordinate 5,315 of NZ_QKLI01000019.1, forward strand.
CGAACTCGTTGAACTTCTGCAGCTTGTCGGTGATCACCACGAAGTTGCCGACGCTCTGCGCGGTCATGTAGGCGAACAGCGCCGCGAAGAACACCCAGACGACGATCCGTCCGGCCAGTGCTCCTGGGGTGCGGGACCCGCCAGCGGGGCGCTCGACGGCGCTCACCCGAAGCTCCGCGTCATCAGGAACGGCCACGGGAACAGGACGACGGCGCCGAGCAGCATCCAGAGCAACCGCGTGCGCGTGCTGCGGGTGCGGGCGACCCAGATCACCACGGCGAACCAGAGCGCCGGCGCGACGATCGCCAGGAAACGGAGCAGCGTGACGAAGCCGGACAGCACCGCGTCGGTCGTCGACAGGTAGCTGGTCGAGGCCGTGAGCAGCCACGCGACGGTGTAGAGCAGGTACAGCCCGCCGAAGACACCGAACCCGATGAGCGCCCCGGACGTCTCGGGCGCGTCGGGATCACGGGAGTCCCGTTCCTTGACGGCGATCGGGTTGCGCGCGGCGTCGACGTGCGTCGCGTCCTCGGCGTCATCCCACGACAGGGCGGCGTCGTCGTCGGCTTCGCGCGCCTCGGTCATGCCGTCGATCCTACGAGGGTCGCCGCTCATGCCTGCGCGGGCTGGGTCTCGAGGACACCGGCGACGACGTCGCGGACGGCCGGGAACAGCGGATGGCCCTCCATGAGTCCGGTCAGGATCTCGGTCAGGGCGTGCGCGGTGGCACCGGAGCGGAGCAGGGCGTGCAGCTCGATCGACTCGGGGTCGTCCTGGTCGTCGAACTCCAGCGCGACGCGGACCGCACCGATGAGGTGGTCGACGGGCAGGCCGCGCTCGGCGAGCTGCGCGGCCGGGCCGATGAAGCGTTCACGACGACCGAGCTTGCGGAGCGGGTTGCGACCGACACGACGGGTGGTGTCGGGCAGGAGCGGGTTCGCGATGCGGGTCAGGTTCGCCGCGACGTAGCGGGCGTGGTCCGCCGGGTCGAAGCCGTGCTTCGCGACGAGCAGCGCGGTCGTCTCCGCGAGCACCCCGTCCACCTCAGCCCGCACGTCCGGGTCCTGCAGGGCCTCCCGGATGAGCCCGATGCCGCGGACCCAGCCGTGGTACGCGGCGGCTCCGTGCGCCGTGTTGACGGTGTAGAGCTTCCGCTCCACGAACGGCTGCAGGTCGTCGACCCAGGTCACGCCGTCGATGACGGGAGGCTCGGAGCCGGTCCCGGCGAACGGCGTGCGCTCGATGACCCACTCGTAGAACGGTTCGAGGACGACGTCGAGGCCGCCGGACTGTCCGAGCACCCCGGACTGGTCGGGGACGATGCGGTCGATCGCGCAGTTGGCGAAGACGGCGGCGATGTCGCGGTCCTCGAGGATTGGCGCGCGTCGGATGCTGGCGTGCAGCGAGTCGGTGGCGTTGAAGGCGTTCTCGCAGGCCACGATCGTGACGCCGCCGCGGTCGATCGGGCGTGCGGCCAGCCCCTCCGCGATGAGCGGCGCCACGAGGGGCAGGGTGCGTGCGCCGACGGCCGTCGTGACGACGTCGGCGTCGGCGATCGCCTGCACGACGCGGTCACGGTCGGTCTTGCTGTTCAGCGCACGGAACCCGTGGACCAGGTGCTCGACGGGCATCTCACCGACCTCGTGCACCACGAACCGGCCGGCTTCGTTGAGGGCGGAGACCACACGCTCGTCGACGTCGACGAAGGTGAGGTCGTAGCCGCTCGCCACGAGGAACTGGCCCACGAACCCGCGCCCGATCTTGCCGGCGCCGATGTGGACCGCTCGTCTCGTCACCGCCATCGAACGATCATCCCATGCTCGACGGACCGTGCCTGCCACGGTGTGGAGAGGACGGAGGGGACGGCGACGGAGCGCGTCACGGCGCTGCGCTGACGTCCTCGGGAGACGTCGGGGTACTGGAGGAGCTGCTGCATGGTGTCCGGGTCACATCGAGAGGCGGCGGTGCAGTGCACCGCCGCCTCGCGGGTCGAGCTTGTCTCGGGCAGACTACCGCGCGGCCGAACCGTCGACGTAGTCCGAGTCGGCCTGCTTCCACGCGAAGAGCTTGCGGAGCTCGCGGCCGGTCGCCTCGACCGGGTGGCCCTCGCCCTTCTCGCGGAGGGCCGTGAACTCCGGCGCGCCGGCGTCCTGGTCCTCGATGAAGCGCTTCGCGAAGGTGCCGTCCTGGATGTCGGCGAGCACCGCCTTCATGTTCTCCTTGACCTCGGGCGAGATCACGCGCGGGCCGGAGACGTAGTCACCGAACTCGGCCGTGTCGGAGATCGACCAGCGCTGCTTGGTGAGGCCGCCCTCCCAGATCAGGTCGACGATCAGCTTGAGCTCGTGCAGGACCTCGAAGTAGGCGATCTGCGGCTGGTACCCGGCCTCGACCAGGGTCTCGAAGCCGTACTGGATCAGCTGCGAGGTGCCACCGCAGAGGACGGCCTGCTCGCCGAACAGGTCCGTCTCGGTCTCCTCGGTGAAGGTCGTCTTGATACCGCCGGAGCGCAGGCCGCCGATGGCCTTCGAGTAGGACCAGGCGAGGTCCCAGGCGCTGCCCGAGGCGTCGACCTCGACCGCGACGATCACGGGGACGCCGCGGCCGGCCTCGTACTCGCGACGCACCGTGTGGCCCGGGCCCTTCGGCGCGACGAGCGACACGTCGACGCCCTCGGGGGCCTCGATGTAGCCGTAGCGGATGTTGAAGCCGTGGCCGAAGACGAGGGTCGCGCCCTGCTTGAGGTTCGGGGCGATGTCGTCCTTGTAGACGATGCGCTGGACCTGGTCCGGCGCGAGGATGACGACGACGTCGGCCCAGGCGGTGGCGTCGGCGGGCGTGTGGACCTCGAAGCCGGCCTCTTCGGCCTTCTGGCGGCTCTTCGAGCCCTCCTTGAGGCCGATCTTGACCTCGACGCCGGAGTCGCGGAGGTTGAGTGCGTGGGCGTGGCCCTGCGAGCCGTAGCCGATGACGGCGACCTTCTTGCCCTGGATGAGGCTCAGGTCGGCGTCGGCGTCGTACACGATGTCAGTCACGGTGCGTGGTCTCCTTGGTTGGGGTGTCTGGGGCGACCGGTGCTCAGCGCACCCGGTCGGTGATGCTCTTCGGTCCGCGGCCCATGCCGAGGAGTCCGGCGCGGGCCAGCTCCTTGATGCCGTAGGGCTCGAGGACGCGCAGGATCGCCTGGATCTTGCCGGGGTCACCGGTCACCTCGACGACGAGCGAGTCGGTGGCGACGTCGACGACCTGCGCCCGGAAGAGCGTCACGGCGTCGAGCACCGCGGACCGGGTCTGGTTGTCGACCCGCACCTTGACGAGCATGTGTTCGCGCTGCACCGACTGGGGGAAGTCGAGCTCCACGATCTTGATGACGTTGACGAGCTTGTTGAGCTGCTTCGTCACCTGCTCGAGCGGGAGGTCCTCGACGTCCACCACGACGGTGATGCGGCTGAGGCCGTCCACCTCGGTGTTGCCGACGGCGAGGGACTCGATGTTGAAACCGCGCCGGGCGAACAGGCCGGCGACGCGGGTCAGCAGACCCGGCTTGTCCTCGACGAGGAGGGACAGGACGTGGCTCATGCGGGCTCCCCCGTCATGTCAGCGTCCTCGTCGTCCCACGTCGGGGCGAGGTCGCGGGCGTACTGGATGGACGAGTTGCCGATCCCCTGCGGGACCATCGGCCAGACCATCGAGTCGCGGCTGACCACGAAGTCGATGACCACCGGGCGGTCGTTGGTGTCGAGCGCGAGCTGGATGGCCGCGTCGACGTCCTCGGCCTTCTCGACCCGGATCCCGAGCGCCCCGTACGCGTCCGCGAGCTTCACGAAGTCCGGGACCCGACGGGTGCCGTGGCCGGTCTGCAGGTCCGTGAACGAGTGGCGCCCGTCGTAGAACAGCGTCTGCCACTGCCGCACCATGCCGAGCGAGGAGTTGTTGATGATCGCGACCTTGATCGGGATGTCGTTGATGACGCAGGTCGCGAGTTCCTGGTTCGTCATCTGGAAGCAGCCGTCGCCGTCGATCGCCCACACCACCCGGTCGGGCTGGGCGACCTTGGCGCCCATGGCCGCCGGGACCGAGTAGCCCATCGTGCCAGCGCCGCCGGAGTTCAGCCATGCGTTCGGGCGCTCGTACTGGATGAACTGCGCGGACCACATCTGGTGCTGACCGACACCGGAGGCGAAGACACCCTCGGGCCCGGTCATCTCACCGATGCGCTTGATGATCGCCTGCGGTGCGAGCAGTCCGTCGGTCGGCTCGGTGTAGCCGAGCGGGAAGTCCTCGAGCAGCTGGTTGAGGTGCGCCCACCAGTCCGCGGTGGAGGCTCGTTGGTCGACCGGCACGTCGGCCCACGCCGCCACGAGGTCGACGAGGACCTCTTTCGCGTCACCGACGATCGGGACGTCGGCGTACCGGATCTTCGAGATCTCGGCCGGGTCGATGTCCACGTGCACGACCTTGGCGTGCGGAGCGAAGTCGTCGACCTTGCCCGTGACACGGTCGTCGAAGCGGGCGCCGAGCGCGATGATCAGGTCGCTCTCCTGCAGCCCGAGCACCGCCGGCACCGTGCCGTGCATGCCCGGCATGCCGAGGTGCTGCGCGTGCGAGTCGGGGAAGGCGCCTCGAGCCATCAGCGTCGTCACGACCGGGGCGCCGGTGGCCTCGGCGAACGCCAGGAGCTCCGCGGACGCGCCGGACCGGATCACGCCGCCACCGACGTAGAGCACGGGGCGGTTCGACTCGGCGAGCAGCTGGGCCGCGGCGGTGATCTGCTTGCCGTGCGCCTTCGTGACCGGGCGGTACCCGGGGAGGTCGAGCTTCGGTGGCCAGATGTACGGCGCCGACTTCTGCTGGGCGTCCTTGGTGATGTCGACGAGCACCGGGCCGGGCCGGCCCGTCGTCGCGATCAGGTGCGCCGCCGCGAGCGTCGCGGGGACGTCCTCGGGCTTGGTGACCAGGAACGAATGCTTCGTGATCGGCATCGTGATGCCGACGATGTCGGCCTCCTGGAAGGCGTCGGTGCCCATCAGCGTCGAGAACACCTGGCCGGTGATGGCGATGAACGGCACCGAGTCCATGTAGGCGTCGGCGATGGCGGTGACGAGGTTCGTCGCGCCGGGGCCGGAGGTGGCGATGGCGACGCCGACCTTGCCGGACGAGGACGCGTAGCCCTCGGCGGCGTGACCGGCGCCCTGCTCGTGCCGGACCAGGATGTGACGGATCGTCGTCGACGCCATGAGCTCGTCGTAGAACGGGATGATCGCGCCGCCGGGGAGGCCGAAGACGTCGGTGATCCCGAGGTGCTCGAGCGTCCGCAGGACGGCTCCCGAGCCGGTCAGGACCTCCGGCGAACGACGTGCTCCGGCAGCGGACAGCGGTGTGGCTTCCGTGGGCATGAACGGTTCCTTGCCTGGAGGGATGGCGATTTTGCGGGGTGTCGACGTCAGCCCGTGACCGCGCCGGTGGCAGCGGACTGGACGAGCTTGGCGTACTTCGCGAGGACTCCGCGGGTGTAGCGCGGGGGCAACGGAGCCCAGCCGTCACGGCGGGCTTCCAACTCGCCCGGGTCGACCAGTAGGTCGAGCGAGCGAGCGGGGATGTCGACACGGATGCGGTCGCCATCGCGCACGAACGCCACTGGACCTGCGTCCACGGCTTCCGGTGCGATGTGGCCGATGCAGAGGCCGGTTGTGCCGCCTGAGAATCGACCGTCCGTCAAGAGTAGTACATCCTTGCCCAGCCCCGCGCCCTTGATGGCCGCGGTGATGGCGAGCATCTCGCGCATGCCCGGTCCGCCCTTCGGGCCCTCGTAGCGGATGACCACCACGTCGCCCTTCTGGATCGTCCCCTCGGTGAGGGCGTCCATGGCGGCGCGCTCGCGGTCGAACACCCGCGCCGGCCCCTCGAACACGTCGGCGTCGAACCCGGCGGTCTTCACGACTGCGCCCTCCGGCGCGAACGAGCCCTGCAGGATCGTCAGGCCGCCGGTGGCGTGGATGGGGTTGTCGATCTTCCGGAAGACCTCGCCGTCGAGCTCCGGCGGGTCGATCTCGGCGAGGTTCTCGGCGACGGTCTTGCCGGTCACCGTCATGCAGTCGCCGTGCAGCAGGCCCGCGTCGAGCAGCGCCTTCATGATCACGGGGATGCCGCCGTTCCGGTCGACGTCCACCATGACGTACTTGCCGAACGGTTTCATGTCGGCCAGGTGCGGCACCGCGGCACCGATCCGGTTGAAGTCGTCGAGGGTGAGCTCGACCTCGGCCTCGTGCGCGATCGCGAGCAGGTGCAGCACCGCGTTCGTCGACCCGCCGAGGGCCATGAGCACGGTGATGGCGTTCTCGAACGCCTCGCGCGTCAGGATGTCGCGGGCGGTGATGCCCTTGCGGAGCAGGTTGACGACGGCTTCACCGGAGCGGTGCGCGTAGTAGTCGCGGCGGCGGTCGGCGCTCGGCGGCGCAGCGGAGCCCGGCAGCGACATGCCGAGCGCCTCGGCCAGGCTCGCCATCGTGTTGGCGGTGTACATCCCGCCGCAGGCGCCCTCGCCCGGGACGATCGCACACTCGATCTTCTTGAGCTCTTCCTCGCTCATGGTGCCGGCCTTGCATGCGCCGACGCCTTCGAAGGAGTCGATGATCGTGACTTCCTTCATCGTGCCGTCGGCCTGCTTGACGTAGCCCGGCATGACCGAACCCGCGTAGAGGAACACGCTCGACAGGTCCAGGCGCGCGGCGGCCATCAGCATGCCGGGCAGCGACTTGTCGCAGCCGGCGAGCAGCACGGTGCCGTCGAGGCGCTCGGCGCTCACGACGGTCTCGACGCTGTCCGCGATGACCTCACGCGAGACGAGCGAGAAGTGCATGCCCTCGTGGCCCATCGAGATGCCGTCGGACACCGAGATGGTGCCGAACTGCAGCGGGTACCCGCCGCCGCCGTGGACGCCTTCCTTGGCGCCCTGCGCGAGGCGGTCGAGGGACAGGTTGCAGGGGGTGATCTCGTTCCACGACGAGGCGATGCCGATCTGCGGCTTCTCCCAGTCCTCGTCGCCCATCCCGACGGCCCGCAGCATGCCACGCGAAGTGGTTGCTTCGATCCCGTCGGTGACGACCCGGCTACGCGGCTTCACGTCGATGTCAGGCATGTCCAGAGTCTAGGACCGTTTGGGATACCAATGGCGCAACACCATGCGTGCGCATGGTGTTGCCCCTGGCCGGGAGGCTCTGGTGCGTGCGCTCCCGGCCCCGGTTCAGCGCGTGGCCCGGAGGCGTGCCAGCTGCTTCAGGACGACGGTCAGTCCAGCAGGGTCGGCGACGCGGTGTCCGGCGAGCGTGTCGCCCTCCCCCACCTTCACGCCGACGTCCCCGTCGTGGAGCGCGCGGAAGCCGTCCTCGTCGGTCACGTCGTCGCCGGCGAAGAAGACCGCGTCCGCGCCACGGAGCTCCCGCAGGCGCTCGATCGCGTCGCCCTTGGTGACGTGCCGGACCGCGAACTCGACGATGTCCTTGCCACCGCGCTCCAGGACGTCGGGGTCCGCGTCGTGGGCCGCGCGGCTGGCGTCCGCGTTCGCCACAGCGGCCTCGTCCGCGCTCACCCGTCGTGTGTGCACGCCGTGACCGGCCGGCTTGTGCTCGATGACGACGCCCGGGTGCCGTGCGCCGACCTCGTCGAGCGCCGCACCGATGCGGGCCACCCGGGCGGACTCGTCCGCAGTGAGGGCGTCCTCGTCGTGGCCGTAGACCCGCCACTCGACGCCGTGCGAGCCGACGAGCGCCATGCCGTCCGGGGCGTGGGTCACCGCCGCGAGGCTGCCGAGCGGCCGTCCGGAGACGAGCACGACCTCGGTGTCCCGTGCCCGCTGCAGGGTGAGCACGGCGGCCCAGCTGCCGGGCAGGGCACCGACGTCGGCCGGGTCGTCGGCGAACGGTGCGAGCGTGCCGTCGAAGTCGAGTGCCACGAGCAGTCGCGGCGCAGCCGCGAGCGTCCCGAGGGCCTGCTCGAGACCGCCGTCCGTGGTCTGGTCAGTGCTCGTGGGCTCGTCACGCATCACGGTCCTCCCGGGTGTCCTCGGCGGCGCGGGCCTTCTGCGCGTCCTGGTCGAAGATCGACGTCCCGTCGGTCTGGGCCTCGCGGTGCGGCTCGCCCTGTTCGACCGACTCCGGGTCGATCTGAGCGCCCTTCGGAGCGTGCCGGTCGAGCGCCTCGAGGAACGAGCGCGACCACCGGGCCACGTCGTTGTCCTTCACGCGCTTGCGGAGAGCACGCATCCGGGTCGAGCGCTCACGGCGGGGCATCTCGATCGCTCGCTGGATCGAGTCCTTCAGCGCCCCGATGTCGTGCGGGTTGACGATCACGGCCTGCTTGAGCTCGTCGGCGGCACCGGCGAACTCGGACAGGATCAGGACGCCGTCGTTGTCGTGGCGGGACGCGACGTACTCCTTCGCGACCAGGTTCATGCCGTCGCGCAGCGCCGTGACGAGCATGATGTCGGCGGCCAGGTACAGCGCGACCATCTCCTCGCGCGGGTAGCCGTGGTGCAGGTAGGAGATCGGCTGGTGACCGATGACGCCGAGGTCGCCGTTGATCCGACCGACGCTCAGCTCGATCTCGTCGCGGAGCATCCGGTAGGTGTCGACGCGCTCGCGGCTCGGGCTCGCGACCTGGATGAGCGCGGCGTCCTCGACGGCGAGGCGCCCGTCCTCGACCAGTTCGCCGAACGCCTTGATGCGGTGTCGGATGCCCTTGGTGTAGTCGAGTCGGTCCACGCCGAGCAGGACGGTCTTCGGGTTGCCGAGTCCGTCGCGGATCTCCTTCGCGCGCTGCTGCACCTCCGGTCGTCGGGCGATCTCCTCGAAGCTCTCGGCGTCGATCGAGATCGGGAAGTGCCGGGCCTCGACGTGCCGGACCGTGATGCCCTTGCGGCTGCGCGGTGCCTTCGGGTCGTCGACGGGGACGTCCACCGTCGACCCCTTCGTCGTGTAGCCCTTGATGTGCCGCACCGCGCGGAGGAAGTCGCTGGCGTCGTCCTGCCGCTGGAACCCGATCACGTCGGCTCCGAGCAGGCCGTCCAGGATCTGGGCACGCCACGGCAGCTGCGCGTAGATGCCGACCGGCGGGAACGGGATGTGGTTGAAGAAGCCGATGGTCAGGTCCGGGCGGAGTGCACGGAGCAACGCCGGCACGAGTTGCAGCTGGTAGTCCTGCACCCAGACGATGCCGTCCTGCTCGGTGATCTCGGCGATCTGCTCCGCGAAGCGCTGGTTCACGCGCTTGTACGCGTTCCACCAGTCGCGGTGGTAGCTCGGGTGCTCGATCACGTCATGGTAGAGCGGCCACAGCGTGTCGTTGCTGAAGCCCTCGTAGTACTCCTGCACGTCGTCCGCGCTGAGCGGCACCGGCACGATGTGGATGCCCTCGTTGTCGAACGGCTCGACCGTGACGTCCGGCTGCCCGACCCAGCCGACCCAGGCGCCGTCGTTCGCGCGCATCACCGGCTCGAGTGCGGTGACGAGACCGCCCGGCGAGTGCCGCCAACCCTCGGTGCCGTCGTCTTCGACGACGCGGTCCACGGGGAGGCGGTTGGAGGCGACGACGAAGGCGTAGCGCGTGGTGTCGGTGCGGTCTGCGGGCATGGGTGGCGGGTGCTCCGTTCCTGCCCGGCGGCCTGCCGGGGCGTCGGCACCGAAACTACCAGCGCACGGGTGGCCCGGCTGAGGGGACGTTCACCCGCGCTCGGCCGGGAGGCCCGGGGGCGCGTCCGCCACGCAGCGCAGCGACACTAGGCTCAGCGCCATGGTGAGCACGCGTTGCTGGCAGGACGGTTCGTCGGCGGAGCGGGACTTCCCGGTCGAGCAGGTCTCGGACCTCGTCGCCCGCGACGGCGCCTTCGTCTGGGTGGACTTCACGGACCCGCAGGCGTCGGATCTCGAACAGGTCCAGGAGGAACTCGGCATCCACGCCCTCGCGGTGGAGGACGCCGTGGAGAGTGGGCAGCGCCCGAAGCTCGACCGGTACCGGGACGGCCTGTTCCTGGTGGTCTACGACGCACATGCTCCGGGGAAGGACGGCGAGCTCGTCACCCACGAGGTGAAGGCGTTCGTCACGCACCACGCCCTCGTCACCATCCACGGCCCCGACTTCGACACCGCCGCGGTGCAGCGCCGGTGGGACGCGAACAGCGACCTCGCCGACCACGGCGTCCCGTGGCTGCTGTGGGGTCTGCTCGACACCGTGGTCGACCACGCCACGAGCGTCCTCGAGACGATCGAGCGGGACATCGACGCGCTCGAGGACGACCTCTTCGAGAACGGCGACCCGCGCGAGCAGCAGATCCAGCGCCGGTCGTTCCGTCTGCGCAAGGCACTCGGGGTGCTCCGCCGACTCGTCGTCCCGACACGGGACAGTGTCGGCTCGCTGCTGCACGGGGACGCCGAGACGATCATCGACGGCGTCCGTCCGTACTTCCGGGACGTCGAGGACCACCTGGTGTCGATCGCCGACTCCGTCGATCAGCAGCGGGACGCGGTCTCGAGCGTCCTCGACACGAACCTCAACCTGGCGTCCAACCGGCAGAACACGGTGATGAAGAAGGTGACGAGCTGGGCGGCGATCATCGCGATCCCGACCGGCATCACGAGCTTCTTCGGGCAGAACGTGCAGTTCCCCGGCGAGGGCGAGTGGAGCGGGCTGTGGGCCTCGATCGCGCTCACCGTCGCGTCGTCACTGCTGCTCTACCGGTCGTTCAAGCACCGCGACTGGCTCTGACGCGGGACGCCGCACCCGCGCGCACAACCGTGGACGGGCCACCGCGCTCAGATCGCCAGCGCGAACACACCCGCCACGACCGTGAGCGGTGCCACCACGCACCCGAGCGCGAGGTAGCGCCCCCACGACAGGTGGATGCCCTCGGCGGTGAGCCGCGCGTGCCAGAGCAGCGTCGCGAGCGAGGCCCACGGTGTGACGAGGCAGCCCGCGTTCACGCCGACGAGCAGGGCCGCGTACCGCAGGGCCTCGTGCCCTGCCGCCGGCTCGAGCACGAGGTACGCGGGCAGGTTGTCGATCGCGTTCGCCGCGACCGCGCCCGCGCCGCCGAGGAGCAGCAGGGAGCCGCTGCCCGTGCCGCCGGCCAGGGCGTGCACGACGGGGTCGGAGACGCCGGTCGCGTGCAGGGTCTCGACGACGACGAAGAGCCCGGCGGCGAAGACGAGCGTCGACCACGGCACCCGGGAGGGCCTGAGTCCGGGCGGCGCCCGGAAGGCCGCGACGACGACGAGCAGGACGGCGGCGACGACGGCGGCCACCCAGACCTCGACCCCCGCGGTCAGGGCGACGACGAGGGCGACGAGCACCGCGGAGGCCGCCCAGAAGAACACCGGGTCGGCGGCCTTCCGCAGGCCGACCGACGTGTACCGGCCGGACAGCGAGCGGCGGAACACCACGAGCAGCACCGCGCAGGGCACCACGACCCCGGCGAGCGCCGCCCAGACCATCAGGCCGGCGAACGGCAACGGACCGTCCAGCCCGATCCGGTCTACGGCGAGCAGGTTGGTGAGGTTCGACACCGGCAGCAGCAGGGACGCGGTGTTCGCCAGCCAGACCGTGGTCAGGGCGAACGGCATCGGCGGCAGACCCACCCGGCGGGCGAGCGTGATGACGATCGGGGTGAGCAGCACCGCGGTGGTGTCGATCGACAGGAAGACGGTGCAGACCACGGCGAGCACGACGACGGCGCCCCACAGTCCGATGGTCCGACCGCCACCGATCCGGGCGGCGACGTCGGCCAGGCGGTCGAACACTCCGGCGTCCGCGGCGAGTTCGGAGACGACGGTCAGGCCCAGGACGAACCCGAGGACGGGCAGGACGCGGGCGGCGAGGGCGCCGAGTTCCGGCACCGGGAGCAGGCCGAGGGCGACGCACACCGCGCCGACGGCGAGCAGGACGGCTCCGATGACTGCTTGGCGCACGATGTGACTCCTCGGTGGTGAGCCGGAGTCCCTGTGCGCCCGGCGGCGCTCCAATGTAGCGCCCGGTAACGTGGCCAGGACGACGACAGGAGGAACCCGTGCGGAAGTTCATGTTCAGTGGTGCGGTGTGGGGCTCGCTCATCAGCGGCTACAGCGTGCTGCAGACGTCCAGGCGCGGTCCGCGCGACTGGCGGCTCGCCCTCACCTGGGTGGCCTGGCTCGCGACGACGATCGTGGCCGTGGGCACGGTCGTCGAGGACGACCGCGCGGTGAAGTCCAAGCAGCGCTAGTCGTGCCGGCGGTCGCGACGCGACCACCACGACGGACGGGAGGCCCGGTACCAGCTGGTACCGGGCCTCCCGTCCGTCGTGGTGGCGGCTCCGCGGCCGCGGCGCCTACCGGTGCTGGTCCTCGCTGTCCGGCGGGACCTCGTCGGGGCGGATGCCCGAGGTCCGGATCGGGCCGGTGAAGAGGGCGGAGCGCTCGTCGCCCTCGCCGAACAGCTGCGAGTCGTTCTCGCTCCGCGGCCCGCGCCGGGCCCTCGGTGTGGTGGTCGTCTCGGTGAGCTGCATGCGCTGCAGCGGGAGCGCCTCCGGGTGCTGCCGCTGCATCCACTCGACCATCTCCTCCCGGACGTAGCAGCGCAGGTCGAACAGACCGCCCGCGTCCGGCGCGGTCACGAGGATGCGGACCCGGACGAAGCCGCCCACGGCGTCCGTGACCTGGAGCACCTTGGTGCGGCCGTCCCAGATCGTGCTCGTGGCGAGGATCCGGTCGAGTTCCAGGCGCATCTCGGAGGGGCTGACCCGCCAGTCCAGGTCGAACTCGACCGCGCCGAGCAGTTCGCTGCTGGTCCGCGTCCAGTTCTCGAACGGGGTGCTGGTGAAGTACGTCGACGGCAGGACGAACCGGCGGTCGTCCCACAGGTGCACGACGACGTAGGTGAGGGTGATCTCCTCGATGCGGCCCCACTGCCCCTCGACCACGACGACGTCGTCCACCCGGATCGACCCGGAGAACGCGAGCTGCATGCCCGCGAACACGTTGCCGAGCATGGACTGGGCGGCGAGACCGGCGATCACCGAGAGGAGACCGGCGCTCGCGAGGACGCTGGCGCCGGCGGCCTCGACCCCGGGGAAGGTCAGCAGGATCGCGCCGACGGCGATGATGACGAGGACGGCGACGGTGAGCCGCCGGATGATGAGGACCTGCGTGCGGACCCGGCGTGCCACCCGGTTGTCCGGGACGTCGACGCGGTAGCGGTGCAACCCGAGGCTCTCGAGGAAGATCGCGAGCTCGCACGCCAGCCAGCAGCCGACGCCGATCATCGCGATGAGGAACACGTGCGAGACGTCGTCCCGCCAGGGGAAGCGGCGGAGGTCGTCCGGCACGCTCGTGGTGAACGCCGTCCAGAGCAGGGCGACGAGCAGGGTGGCGCGGGTCGGGTGTTTCGTCCGTCGCGAGAGCGCAGCCGCCCAGCGTTCCCGCCGGGCGAGTGCACGGAAGACCAGGTGCAGGACGAGTGCGGCTGCTGCCGTGACGAGCAGGGCGAACCCGATCGCGACGAGGAGTCGGAGGAGGATGTCCATCCCTCCATGGTGGCCCAGCAGACGTGCACCGGTAGCGTTCTCGCCATGACAGCGAAGAACGAAACGGGCGTTGACCGCGCTCCCGCGAACGACTTCTCGCACGAGCAAGAGGGCTACCAGCACGGGTTGAAGCCCCGCCAGCTGCAGATGATCGCCATCGGCGGCGCCATCGGCACGGGGCTCTTCCTCGGCGCCGGAGGCCGACTGCACACCGCGGGCCCGGCACTGGCGATCACCTACCTGATCGCCGGCGTCTTCGCCTTCTTCATCCTGCGGGCGCTCGGTGAACTCGTGCTGCACCGGCCGTCCTCCGGCTCGTTCATCTCGTACGCGCGCGAGTTCTACGGCGAGAAGTTCGCGTACGCCGCCGGCTGGATGTACTTCCTCAACTGGGCGATGACCTCGATCGTCGACACCACCGCGGTCGCGGTCTACCTGAAGTACTGGTCGGCGTTCACGGCGGCACCGCAGTGGTTGCTCGCCCTCATCGCACTGCTCGTCGTCCTCGCCGCCAACATGGTCGCGGTGAAGGTCTTCGGCGAGCTCGAGTTCTGGTTCGCACTCATCAAGGTCGCCGCCCTCGTCGCGTTCCTGGTGGTCGCGATCATCTGGCTCGTCTTCGCGTTCCCCGTCGAGGCCGGCGGCGAAGCCGTCCGCACCGGCTTCTCGATCTGGGGCGACAACGGCGGGATCCTGCCGAACGGGGTCCTGCCCGCAGTCCTGGTGATCCAGGGCGTCGTGTTCGCCTACGCCGCCATCGAGCTCGTCGGCACCGCGTCCGGTGAGACCCAGGACACCGAGAAGGTCATCCCCCGCGCCATCAACTCCGTCGTCTTCCGCATCGCGGTGTTCTACGTCGGCTCGATCGTGCTGCTGTCCATCCTGCTGCCGTACACCGCGTACAAGGAGGGCGAGAGCCCGTTCGTGACGTTCTTCTCGTCGATCGGGAACCCGCAGGTCGGCGTCGTCGTCGGGTCGATCATGAACTTCGTCGTGCTCACCGCGGCGCTGTCCTCGCTGAACGCCGGGCTGTACTCGACCGGCCGCGCGCTGCACTCGATGGGCATGAACGGGTCGGCACCGAAGTGGACCACGAAGATGTCGAAGGGCGGGGTGCCGTACGCCGGCATCCTGCTGACCGCCGCGTTCACCGTCGCCGGAGTCGTGCTCAACTACTTCGTCCCCGGGCAGGCGTTCGAGATCGCCCTGAACATCGCGAGCCTCGGCATCATCACGGCGTGGGGCACGATCATCCTCTGCCAGATGAAGCTGCGGCAGTGGGCCAAGCAGGGGCTCGCGAAGGAACCGACGTTCCGACTGCCCGGCGCACCGGTGACGAGCTGGCTGACCCTGGCGTTCCTCGCCTCGGTGGTCGTGCTCATGGCGATCGACTACCCGGTCGGGACGTACACGATCGCGTCCCTCGTGATCGTCATCCCGCTGCTCGTCGTCGGCTGGTTCCTGCAGCGTGACCGCATCCTGCGCATCGCCTCGCTGCGACAGGGCGTCACCGGGCCGTACCCGGTGAACGGTCGCGACCCGGCAGCACAGGTCCGTCGTCGTGACGGCGGCGACGGCGCCGACAGCGGCGCCTGACCGTCCGGTCCCACACCAGGAAGCACACGGCCCCGCGAGGGTCGACACGAGTCCGGCACCCGCAGGTACGATCAGCGGGTGCCGGACTCCCCTGTTCTCCCGACGCTCGACCTGCAGCACACCTGGCGTGGTGCGCTCTGCCGGGTCCGCGTGTTCCGCGACCGCGTGACGGCCGAGACCAGCTTCGAACAGGACACCCTGCTGCCCGTTCCGATGGAGGCCGTCCTCGGTTGGCGCATCGAGGAGTGCGACTTCGACGCCGTGTGCGTGGAGTTCGTCACGCTGGCGGACATCTGGCGGGTGCTGCTCTCCCCCGCGGACGAGTCACTCGCGGACATGGCGCTGCGCTCGGCGCTCGGCGCGCCGATGCCGTCGGCGTCGTAGCGCGGCAGCGTCGTCGTGGGGCGGCACTGACGGGAGGCGCGGGGCCAGCCCGTCACGAGCCTCCAGGCCGTCACGGGCAGCCAGGCCGTCACGGGCAGCCAGGCCGTCACGGGCAGCGAGGCCGTCACCCCGCGTCGCGGTGTCGTCAGACGAGCAGGAGCACCGCGGCGACGACCGATGCGGCGGCGATGGCCAGCCCGATGGTCATCAGCACGAAGTGCACGCGCCAGAACGTGGTCGGACGGCCGGCGGTGTCACGGGCTCGGGTGTCCTTCGCGACCCGCTGGAAGAAGCGCGGCCAGGCGATCACGTTGAAGACGGCACCGACGAACAGGACCACTGCGGCGAAGACGAGCACCCGACGATCCTACGCCCGGGCCTCGGCCGCCCCCCACGACCGGCCGAGACCCGCGACACTCGAGGTGTAGCACGTGCTACAGAGCGTACACGAGGGCTGGACGGCCCCGGCGGGGGTCTCGGCGCGTCCGCGTCAGGCGGTCGCGAGCACCGCTTCGGCTTCGGCCAGGGCCGCGCGGTCCGCGGCGTCCAGGGGCGTCCGACTCCGTCGGGCGCCGTCGTTCACCTCGACGATCAGACGACTCAACCGGGTGGCCGGGTCGTCGGAGTCCGGGTACTCGTTGTCGGTCCCCAGCCGAGCGTGGACCGGTGCGAGGCGACGGAGCGCCCGGACCAGCGCCGCACTGCGACGGGTCTGCCAGACGCGGTGCCCGACGACGAGCAGCAGCATGCCGGAGGCGACGAGCAGGACGGCGCCGGGCGTCAGGACGTCGTAGGGCAGGCTCAGGGCGGACGTGACGCCGAGACGCCCGGCGACGTGCGCCAGGTCCATCACGGCGACCACGACCATGCGGACGGCACCGAACACCCCGCCGGCGACGAGCACCCACAGCCCGACGCGGTCCAGGCCGGTCCGCGCCTCCCGGACGCGCAGGACGCAGATGAGGCCCGTCGCACCGAGCGCCAGACCCAGGTAGGTGGTCTGCGCGATCGAGTACACGGCAGCCGTCGGGTGAGCACCGACCGCGAGCATGAAGGTCGTCGTCGTCGGCACCGGGTCGAGCGTGCTGAAGGCCAGGACGATGAGGACGAGGACGAGCGAGCACGAGACGACGACGACGTTCCGCATCCAGGTCCGTGCCGCCCCGACGGCCTTCGCCACACCCCAGAGCAGGGTGCTCGTGCCCAGGACCATCAGGACGTCGCAGACGAGCGTCAGGACGTTGCGTCCGCCGAGCAACGGGTCCACCGCGCGGTACAGCGGTCCGACGCCCGCGACGATCGTCGCGGAGAACAAGAGGAACGTCATCGTCAGCGTGCGGTCCTGGCCACGCTGCAGGACGGCCAGCACGACCGACCCGACGACGAGCAGGACCGCCTGGACGACCGCGAGGATCACCCGAAGACCCCGCGGAACGCACTGGGGCGCTCGCGGTGGCCGCGGATGAGCTGCGCGAGGCGGTCCGCGAAGAGCTCCGCCTGGCGTTCGTACTCGTTCTCGAACAGGCCGCGGGCGAGTGCCCGTTCGACCTTGTACTGCGGCAGGTCCGGGATCAGTGCCCGGATCGCTGCAGCCTGCGGTGCGGACTCCTGGTGCCCGTGCAGGACGTGCCCGAGCTCATGCCCGATCACGAACGCCCGGAAGGTCGGGGACGGCGTCGGCGAGATCATCACGAGGTGCTGGTGCTCCAGCGTCGCCACGAAACCGCAGACGGGTTCATCCGCCAGGAACGCCTCTTCGCGGACCCTGATCGGCTTGCCGACGATCTGCTCGGCGGCGGTTACGGCGTCCTCGATGCCGGTCCAGCCCGCCGCGGCACCCACCTGCCAGAAGCGCTCGAGGACGCCGGGGTCGCTCACGCCGCACCGCCGCGACTCGACTCCTGCTCGATGACCTCGGCGATCCGCCGGAGTGCCTCCGGGGAGAGCTCGCCCGGGAAGGTCCGCGCCGCGAAGCCGCTGACACGCGCCGACCGGATCGACCGGACGAGCGCGAGCTGGGCGCCGATGCGCTCCGGCAGGTCGCTGTCCTCGAGCAGGAAGGCGTCGTCCACCTCGAAGAAGCCAGCGAGGACGCGGAGCAGCTGGGTGTCGCTGTTGCGCCGGCCGTCGCCCGACACCATGTACGTCCACTTCGCCCGCGAGAGTGATCCGCCGTGCGCGCCGACGTACTGCTCGATCTCGGCGAAGGGGACGGGTGCACCGCGCTGCGACTCCTCGAAGTCGAGCAGCAGGTTGAGTCGACGTGCGAGTTCGCCCGCGTCGAGCACGCCGCCCTTCGGCACCGATGCCGTCATCGTCGTCCCCCTCCGCTCCCCGTGCTGCGCCACTCTACTGCTCGACTACCCTCGGAAGGGTGTCGCGCCGGTACCCCTCGAGCATCGCCGGCCCGGTCGAGCACGAGTTCGTCGTCTCCCGCTCCCGGTTCGTCACGACGGCACACCCGGCTCCGGACCCGGCAGCGGCCGAGGCCGTGATCGCCGAGGTCCGGCGACGGTCATGGGACGCGAGGCACCACTGCATCGCGATGGTCACCGGCGTCCTCGGTGACCAGGCACGCTCCTCCGACGACGGCGAACCGTCCGGCACGGCCGGGGTGCCGATGCTCGAGGTCCTCCGCCGCCGGGACCTGACGGACGTCGTCGTGGTCGTCAGCCGCTGGTTCGGCGGGGTGAAGCTCGGCGCCGGCGGACTCGTCCGCGCCTACTCGACCTCGGTGTCCGAGGCACTCGACCGGGCGCGGGTGGTCCGACGGGCGGCGCGGACCCGGGTGCACGTCGAGGTCCCGCACGCCGATGCCGGGCGCGTCGACAACGCGCTGCGAGCCTGGGTGCAGCACCACGACGCCACCTCGGGCGACACCGTGTACGGCGAGCGGGCGGTGTTCGAGGTGTGGGTGCCCGCGGACGGGATCCCGGCGCTCGAGACCGAACTCGCGAGCGTGTCCGCCGGCGCGCTCGTGCCGGTCGTCGGCGAGGAACGGGTCGTCGACCTGCCGCCGGTCTGAGGTCGGGTGACGGTCATGCCACGGCCAGGTCGGGGTCGGGGTCGGGGTCGGAGTCGGGATCGAGGTCGGGCTCGAGGTCGGCCCGATCCGGCGGTCGGGCGTGTCGCTGCGGGGGCCGTCAGCGCAGGGAGGATCGTGCGCGAACGCAGAAGACCCCGACCGGATCGGTCGGGGTCTTCGTGTGGTGCACCCCCTCGGACTTGAACCGAGAACCCACTGATTAAGAGTCAGTTGCTCTGCCAATTGAGCTAGAGGTGCGTGTGTGCAGTTGTCCTGCCGCTTCGACGTGCGCCCCGCGACGGGAATCAACAATAGCATGACTTGTGCGTGCCCTTGACCACTCGGGCCGAACGAACAGGAGCCCCACTTGAGCGACCGTCTCGCCGCCGGCGACACCGCCCCCGACTTCACCCTCCCCGACCAGGACGGCACCGAGCACGCCCTCGCCGACCTGCGCGGACGCAAGGTCATCGTCTACTTCTACCCGGCCGCCTCCACCCCCGGTTGCACGACCGAAGCCTGTGACTTCCGGGACAACATGTCGTCCCTGCAAGCCGCCGGGTACGAGGTCCTCGGCGTCTCGAAGGACGAGCTGCCCGCCCTGCAGCGCTTCCACCACGAGCAGGCGCTGAGCTTCCCGCTGCTCAGCGACCCGGACCTCGCCGTCCACCGGGCCTACGGGGCCTGGGGCGAGAAGAACAACTACGGGAAGGTCGTCACCGGCACCATCCGGTCGACGATCGTCGTCGACGAGGACGGCTCGGTCCAGCTGCCGCTCTACAACGTGAAGGCGACCGGCCACGTCGCGAGCCTGCGGAAGAAGCTCGGGCTGGTCTGACCGCGTCCGACCCCGGTCCTCGGGCGGCGCCGGGGGTCTCCCCTCAGTCGCGCCGTGCGAGGACCGCGGTCACGGACTTCGACAGCACCAGGGTGATCGCGAGCAACGCCGGGATGAGCAGCGCCCACCCCACCGCCGGCACGCGGAACACGCCCTGGAACGCACCGATGGCGAGTGCTCCCTGCAGGACCTGCCAGACGATGATCCCGCTCCGGACCCAGGCCCGTCCGCTCCGCAGTCCGACGAGCATGGCACCGAGCCACACGGTCGCGAGGACCGCGAGCACGAGGAGCGCGACCGCCGACGCGATGCTCGTCGCGGGCGTCGTGAGGAGCTCGACGAGCAGGAAGACGGTCACGGCTGCCATCGCCAGGAACTCGAGCCCGACGACGACGATGAGGACGCGGAGCGCAGCGGGCTGCCCCCGGGGGACGACCTGGTCGTCCGGGATGGTGTCAGGCACAGCGATCCTCCAGCAGTGAAACCCTTGATTTGGCCATACCAGTATGGAACGATGTTCGAGGTCGTTTGGACGGCACGATGTGGTGTGCGTCTCCCGTGGTTCGACGCTCCTCCCCCGAGCGTTCTGCGGGCGTCGAACTCTCCCCGAGCGGGCTCCTCCCCACAGGAAGCCTCCCGTACGTCACATGAGCATGTGCAGAGTCCCGATCCCCCGAGTCACGGCCCCGGCCTGCCGTTCGAGCATCTAACGCAAGGAGCACCACCACATGGATTGGCGTGACCAGGCAGCCTGCCTCACCGCGGACCCCGAGCTCTTCTTCCCCGTCGGGAACACCGGCCCAGCCGTCGACCAGATCGAGAAGGCCAAGTCGGTCTGTGCTCGCTGCACCGTGACCGAGATGTGCCTGCAGTACGCACTCGAGAACAACCAGGACTCCGGCGTCTGGGGTGGCCTCAGCGAGGACGAGCGTCGCGCGCTCAAGCGCCGCGCCGCCCGCGCCCGCCGCGCCTCCTGACGCAGCAGGACCGACAGACCGTTCGACGCCCGCCGTGCCCCTCGGGGCCGGCGGGCGTCGTCGTGTGCGGTGCCGCGTCAGTCTGACACCGGCGTTCGTCGCGGTCAGGCGGCGGTGCCCGCGGTGAGCCAGCGGAACGGGATCGAGATGGTGACCTCGGTGCCGCTGCCGGTCAGCGTGTGCCAGTCGATCGTGCCGCCGAGCTCGCCCTGGATGAGTGTGCGGACGATCTGGGTGCCGAGTCCCGCGCCGACCTTGCCCTCGGGCAGGCCCACGCCGTTGTCGCGCACCTGGATCTCGAGGTGGTCGTCCGAGCGGTTCGCGACGATCTCGACCTCGCCGTCGCGGCCGTCGAGCCCGTGCTCGACCGCGTTCGTGACGAGCTCGGTCAGCCCGAGCGCGAGCGGGGTGGCCGCCTCGGACGGGAGGACGCCGAACTCCCCCGTCTTCTTCGGGTGCACGGTCGTGTTGTGCGAGGCGGCGACCTCGGTGACGAGCTTGAGGACGGAGTCGAACACCTCGTCGAAGTCGACGGTCTGGCTGAGCCCGGTCGACAGGGTGTCGTGCACGACGGCGATCGCGGCGACGCGGCGCATCGCGTTCTGCAGCGACGTCCGCGCCTCGTCGGAGTGGGTGCGCCGAGCCTGGATGCGGAGCAACGACGCGACGGTCTGCAGGTTGTTCTTGACGCGGTGGTGGATCTCCCGGATCGTCGCGTCCTTCGTGATGAGTTCACGCTCCTGGTGGCGCATCTCCGTCACGTCTCGGCAGAGCACGACGGCCCCGATCCGCTCACCGTGGTCGCGGAGCGGGATCGAGCGGAGCGTCACGGTCACGCCCTTGGCCTCGATGTCGGCCCGCCACGGAGCCCGGCCGGTGACGACGAGCGGCAGGGACTCGTCGACGTCGAGCTGCGCGCCGAGGAGCTCGGTCGTGACCTCGGCCAGGGACTTGCGCTCGAGTTCGCCGTCGAAGCCCATCCGGTTGAACGCGCTCAGGCCGTTCGGGCTGGCGAACGTCACGACGCCGTCGGTGTCCAGGCGGAGCAGGCCGTCACTCGCTCGCGGCGCACCACGACGCGGACCGGCCGGGGCACCGAGGTCGGGGAAGTCACCGGTGGCGATCATGCCGAACAGGTCGTTCGCGCTCGCGGTGAAGTTGAGCTCCTGGCGGCTCGGCGTCCGGGACTCGTCCTGGTTCGAGTGCCGCGTGACGACCGCGATGGGGCGGTCGGTCGTCTGCGCGCTCTTCGCGGTCAGGCGCCGGAGCACGGGGATCGCGCGGACACGGGTCGGGGTGTCCTCGTACCAGTCGGGCTCCGCCGAATCGACGACGCGGCTGCCCGTGAAGCTCTGGGTGACCTGGTCCCGCCACTCTTCGCGGATCTCCTGACCGACGATGTCGCGGTAGAACAGCGTCGCCGCCGAGGACGGGCGCGCATGCGCGACCGCGACGAAGGTCGAGTCGTCCTTCGTCGGCACCCACAGCACCATGTCGGCGAAGGACAGGTCGGCGAGCAGCTGCCAGTCACCGACGAGCAGGTGCAGCCACTCCACGTCGGCTTCGGAAGAACGGCCTTGCGCGAGGACGAGGTCACTGAGGGTCGACACCCGATCAGTCTAGGTGCGGCCCCGAGCACCCTCGGCTCGCCGCTGTGGAGAAGGACGCGCTCTCCACAGACCACGGCATTCGGCCGTATGTGATGTTCCACGAACCCTACGCTCGGCCTGATGAAAGGGGCCGGGGTGGCGGAGAACGCACGACGGATCGAGGACGAGCCGGACGGGCACGGCGCGGACGGGAGGCTGGGACGCCGGCACGACGACCGCGCCGAGCACGAGCGACACCGTGGACGGCTCGAGAACGGGCCACCGCGGACGATGCCACCGGGACTGCCCGACCCCGGGGAGACCGCACGATCGCTCGCGCTCTGCGTGGCGGAGATCCTGACCGGGGCGCGCGAGGTCGAGACGATCTCGCGGTGGATCACCGAGGAGGTCCAACGACATCTCCAGCATCGCGCTGCGGTCGCTGCTCGGGCTCGCTCGGCAGCACGCCGCCGTCGGCACCGTCCGTTGATCCGCGTCGGCAGCGTCGTCGTCAGCGTGCCGCGGGACGGTGTCGCCGAGGCCGCCGTCGTCGTGCACACCCGCAGTCACGCCCGCGCGGTCGCCATCCGGCTCGAGGAACGCAGGGGGCGGTGGCGGGCCACCGCGATCGGCGTGCTCTGACGACCGTCGTCGGCGACCGACGGCGCGACGGCGGACGACGGACGGGAGGCCCGGTACCAGCTGGTACCGGGCCTCCCGTCACGACGACGCGGAGCGTCAGCCCTTCTTGGCTGCCGCCCGACGCTCGGCGCGGTTGCTCGCGTCTGCCTGGCCGGAGGCGGTCGCCGCCGAGCCGAAGGCCGAGCCCTTCTCCGGTCC
This sequence comes from Curtobacterium sp. MCBD17_030, assembly GCF_003224255.1. Classification (NCBI taxonomy): domain Bacteria; kingdom Bacillati; phylum Actinomycetota; class Actinomycetes; order Micrococcales; family Microbacteriaceae; genus Curtobacterium; species Curtobacterium sp. MCBD17_030. Next base: position 28,110 of record NZ_QKLI01000019.1, read on the forward strand.
AGCGGCTTCCTCCTGCTCGGCCTGCGCGCGCTGCGCCCGAGCGGTCGCGGCCTGCTCGAGGCGCCCGGCCTCGTCGCGGACCTCGACCTCGCCGTCGATCGACGGTGCGGAGTACTCGAGTCCGGCGTTCTCGCCTTCCTCGCCGAGGCCCTTGGCCTCGATGACCGCGCTCTCGCCGTCCGACTGCACCTGGACCTCGAGGTTGAAGAGGAAGCCGACCGACTCTTCGCGGATCTGCCCCATCATCGTCTGGAACAGGGCGTAGCCCTCGCGCTGGTACTCGACCAGCGGGTCGCGCTGCGCCATCGCGCGGAGGCCGATGCCGTCCTTGAGGTAGTCCATCTCGTAGAGGTGGTCCCGCCAACGGCGGTCGATCACCGAGAGGACGACACGACGCTCGAGTTCACGCATCGCCTCGTCCCCGAGGGCCTCTTCGCGGTTCTTGTACGCGAGCTGCGCATCGGAGAGGATCTCGCGGGCCAGGAACTCCCGCGTGGCCTTGCCCTTCGAGCCGGCCTCGGTGATGACCTCGTCGATGGTGATCGAGATCGGGAACAGCGTGCCGAGCTCGGTCCACATGGCGTCGAGGTCCCAGTCGTCCGGGGAGCCCTCGCCGGTGTGGGTGTCGATGACGTCGTCGATGACGCTCTTGAGGAACGACTGCGCGCGCTCGTGCAGGTCGTCACCCTCGAGGATGTGTCGGCGGTCGCTGTAGATCGCTTCACGCTGCCGGTTCAGGACGTCGTCGTACTTCAGGACGTTCTTGCGGATCTCGGCGTTGCGGCCCTCGACCTGCGACTGGGCGGAACGGATCGCGCGACCGACCAGCTTGTTCTCGATGGCCAGGTCGTCCGGGACGTTGCCGCGGCCCATCAGGCTCTCGGCAGCACCGGAGTTGAACAGGCGCATGAGGTCGTCAGTGAGCGACAGGTAGAACCGGCTCTCGCCCGGGTCACCCTGACGACCGGAACGACCACGCAGCTGGTTGTCGATACGGCGGGACTCGTGACGCTCGGTGCCGAGGACGTAGAGCCCGCCGGCATCGCGGACCTTCGCGCTCTCCTGCTCGACCGAGGCCTTCATCGCGGTGAAGACGGTGTCCCACTCGGCTTCGTACTCGTCCGGGGTCTCGGTCGGGGACAGGCCCTTGGCGTGCATCTCCTGCACGGCCAGGAACTCCGCGTTGCCGCCGAGCATGATGTCGGTACCACGGCCGGCCATGTTCGTGGCGACCGTCACGGCGCCGGCACGACCGGCCTGGGCGACGATGGCCGCTTCCCGGGCGTGGTTCTTCGCGTTGAGGACCTCGTGCTTGACGCCCTTCTTGGCGAGCAGCTTCGACAGGTACTCGGACTTCTCGACGCTCGTGGTGCCGACGAGGACCGGCTGGCCCTTGTGGTGGCGCTCTTCGATGTCGTTCGCGACCTGCTCGAACTTGGCCTGCTCGTTCTTGTAGACGAGGTCGGTCTGGTCGATGCGCTGCATCGGCCGGTTCGTCGGGATCGGGACCACGCCGAGCTTGTAGGTCGACATGAACTCGGCCGCTTCGGTCTCCGCGGTACCGGTCATGCCCGAAAGCTTCTGGTACAGACGGAAGTAGTTCTGCAGCGTGATGGTGGCGAGGGTCTGGTTCTCGGCCTTGACCTCGACGCCCTCCTTCGCCTCGATCGCCTGGTGGATGCCCTCGTTGTAGCGACGCCCCATCAGGATGCGGCCGGTGTGCTCGTCGACGATGAGCACCTCGCCGTTCATCACGACGTAGTCCTTGTCGCGCTTGAACAGGGCCGCGGCCTTGATCGAGTTGTTGAGGAAGGAGATCAGCGGGGTGTTCGCCGACTCGTACAGGTTGTCGATGCCGAGGTAGTCCTCGACCTTCTCGATGCCGGGTTCGAGGACACCGACGGTGCGCTTCTTCTCGTCGACCTCGTAGTCCTCGCCCGGGGTGAGGCGGGTGGCGATGGACGCGAACTCGGTGAACCACCGGTTCGCCTCACCCGAGGACGGGCCGGAGATGATGAGCGGCGTGCGGGCCTCGTCGATGAGGATCGAGTCGACCTCGTCCACCACGGCGAAGAAGTGGCCGCGCTGGACCATGTCCGACGCCTGCCATGCCATGTTGTCGCGGAGGTAGTCGAAGCCGAACTCGTTGTTCGTGCCGTACGTGATGTCCGCGGCGTACTGCTCGCGACGCTCGACCGGGGACTGCCCGGCGATGATGCAGCCGGTCGTCATGCCGAGGGCGCGGAACACACGACCCATGAGCTCGGACTGGTACGACGCGAGGAAGTCGTTGACCGTGATCACGTGCACACCGCGCGACGGGATCGCGTTCAGGTAGGCGGCGGTCGTCGCGACGAGGGTCTTGCCCTCACCGGTCTTCATCTCGGCGATGTTGCCGAGGTGCAGGGCCGCGCCGCCCATGAGCTGCACGTCGAAGTGCCGCATGCCGAGGGTGCGCTTCGATGCCTCACGGACGGCGGCGAACGCCTCCGGCAGGAGGTCGTCGAGCGTCTCGCCGTTGGCGTACCGCTCGCGGAGCTCCGTCGTCTCCTCGTGGAGTTCCTCGTCGGTGAGGCTCGCGAAGTCGTCCTCGAGGTCGTTGATCGCCGAGGCGTACGCCTTCAGCCGACGGAGGGTCCGCCCTTCACCGATGCGGAGGACCTTCTCCAGCACGTTTGCCACGTGAGCTCCTTACGAAGTCGTCGTGCGCGGTCGACGCGCCCGATCAGCCAGTCATGCTAGCAACCCGCCGGGGTCCGGCGCTGGGAGCAGCACGAGTGCGCACGACCCCGGACGGGACCGTGCGCACTCGGAGGTGGTGCGTCGCGCCGACTACGCGGTCGCGGGCGCGGACTCCTCGACGAGGACGTGCTCGCTCCCCCGGGCGTCGGCGCCCGGGTTCTCGTCGATGCCGATGACGCCGTAGTCCCAGCCCTTCCGGCGGTACACGACACTCGGCCGGTGGGTCTCGGAGTCGACGAACAGGTAGAAGTCGTGTCCGACGAGCTCCATGTGGTAGAGCGCGTCGTCGACCGTCATCGGTGCGGCTTCGAAGACCTTCTGCCGGATGACGACCGGCGAGTACGCGGCGTCCTCTTCTTCACGGCCGGCTCCCTGGTCGGCGTCGACCACGGGGACGGCACCGGTGGCGACCTCCTCGATGAGCTTGCCGTCGGCGGGCTCCACACCCATGCCCTCGAACGCGGCGCCCGAGGCCTCGGCCACGGACGTCGGACGGTGACGGCCGCGGTGCACCTTCTTGCGGTCACGTGCTCGACGCAGGCGCTCGGCGATGCGCGCGAACGCCAGGTCGAAGGCCGCGTACTTGTCCGACGCGGCCGATTCCGCCCGGACCAGCGGTCCGGGTCCGATGAGGGTCAGTTCGACGCGGTCCTCGCCCTGCGCTCCGCTGCTCTTCTCGTGGTGCCGGCTCACCCGCACCTCGAAGGCGAGGGCCCGGTCGGCGAGCACGTCGATCTTCTCGGACTTCTGCTCCACGTAGGCCCGGAATCGGTCGGTGACCCCGACGTTGCGGCCCGTGATCGTCACGTCCATGGCGGCTCCCATCCACACTCGGCGGTTCGCCTCCGTCCGGCGAACACCAACGCCTTGCCGCGAGGCTAGACCCTGCTGGCTCCGCCCGTGCCCGAGCTGGCCCGCGTGCCGGAGACCTCCACCTGATGCCCAGCCGATGTCCATGTCCGCCGTGCCGCGCCCGCCGCGCACGGTTCAGACCTCCACGGTGGCGACGGCCACGCACCGGACGACCCGGCCACCGGCACCGCGGACGGCGCGGACCGCCTCGGCCATCGTGACGCCGGTGGTGACGACGTCGTCCACGAGCACGACGTCGCGGTCCGCCACACCGTCCGCGACGAGGGACCCGACGGTGGCCGCGACCCGCTCGACGGCGGTGCGCTCCTTCTGCCCGCGGCCGTCCGTCCCGGCGCCCGCCGACCCGGGGCCGGCGTCCGGAGCGGGACCGGAGTCGGAACCGGGGCCGGCGTCCGGTACCGGGACCCGCCGCAGGGCCCGTGCACGTCGGACGCCCGCTCGACGGAGGACCGTCACGACGGGGTCGAACCCGCGCCGCCGGTGTCCCCGCGATGACGGCGGCACGCGGAGCACCAGTGCGCCGACCGGGGCCGCCGCGAGCGCCGCCCGGACGAGGTCCGCGGTGCGCCGGGTGAGCCCGCTGACGACGTCCACGCGCCCGCGCAGCTTCCACTCGAGCACCAGGGTCCGGACGAGGCCGTCGTACTCGTGGGCGGCGTCGAGCCGGACGCCGGCCACGAGCCGGGTGCGACCGGGCAGGGCGTCGAGGACGGACCGGCAGGCGCGGCACAGCGCACGGTCCGGTGCGCCGCAGCCGACGCAGGCGACGGGCAGCACGAGCGCGAGGACCGCAGCAGCGGCGTCGGCCCAGGGACGACCACGGCCGCCCGCTGGAGTTGCAGCACGCGGAGTCGCGGCACGCGGAGTCGCGGCACGTGGAGTCGCGGGGCGTGGAGTCGCGGCAGGTGCGGTGTCGGCGAGCGGGACCGCGGACGGGAGGACGACCGACTGGGTCTGGGGCGTTGGCATGACCCGATGGTCCCGGAGTGGGGACCGTCGGGGGTGGGCCGACGGGGCGGACTGTGGACGGGCCTCCCGTCCGGCCCGGTTGTGGAGGGAGAGCCCCCTGGTCAGCGCTGCACGCCGAGCACCGACGCCTCGACGCCGGTGGTGTCCCACCCGGCGCCGGTCGACTGCAGCACCGACCCGTCGGACATCCGGAGCAGCAGCGCACTGCCGCTCCCCCCGGCAATCGCCGTCGCGCGGCCGTCCGGCTTCGCGAGGGTGTCCCACTGCCCGCCGACGGTGGTGCGGACGATGCTCGAGCCGGCCGTCGTGCGTCCGACCGAGGCGACGTCGAGCTCGTCGACCCAGGCGGCTCCGACGGGGTCACCGTCGGCGGCCTGCACGCGGACGGGCGGGCCGAGCGAGGTCGGCGCACGGTCGGAGCCGCGCGTGATCGCGACGACGTAGAGCGCGGCACCGTCGTCGGTGTCGAGGAGTGCCAGGGCCCGGGTCGAGTCCCGGGACACCTGGAACGACACCAGCCGGCCCTCGGGGAGGGTCGAGGTGACGGTGTGCGGGTCGCCGCCCAGCCCGTACGCCGTGATCGACCGGGTGTCCGACTGCTGCGCGACCCAGACGAAGCCCTGGTCGTCGATGCTCGGTGGCACGAGGTCCTCGCGGGTGTCGATGCGCAGCGGGTCCTTGCCGGACCGGACCACGAACACACCGTCGTCGTTGCCGACGGCTGCGGCCGTGCCGGATGCGGAGAGGGCGAGCGAGCTCGGGTCGAGGCCGGCGATCCGGTCGCTCAGTCCGCCGCCGAGCGCGGTGACGTCGCCGGTGCCCGGTGTGGCGTACCCGGCGACACGGTCCTGGACGACGAGGGGTCGAGCGTCGACGTCGGGGTTCCGCTGGGCACTCGTGCCGCTGGAGTCGGGCAGGGGCAGGGCGACGCCCTCGACGGTGAGGTCGACCGAGGAGATCGTGGCGACCGAGGAGAGCGAGTCGGTGAGCTGTTCGCGCATCCGGACCTTCTCGACCGTGTTCGCCCGGAGCGCCTCGCTCGACAGGTCGACCTGCGCGCTGCCGCTCTCGATCGTGACGGCGTTCAGGGAGAGCTGGGTCCCCTCGGGGAACGACGAGACGACCGAGCCCTCGAGCCACTCTGCGGGCCCGGCGAGCAGGGCGCTCACGATGCGTGTGCTGGTGGAGGAGCGGGCCAGGAACCAGCGCTCGTCCGGGACGAGGAACCGGTAGGTGGGGTCGTAGAAGTACAGCGCGTGCGGCTGGAACACCGAGGTGAAGTTGACGGGCGACAGGATGATGCCGTCGGGGGCGTAGGCGATGCGCCACTGGCCGTCCTCGCGGACGAACTGGAACGTCAGCGTCGAGGACGTCGGGCGGACCGCCTGGGTGTACTCGCCGTCGGCGTCCACCGAGGCACCCGCGGTGAGCGTGTAGGTGAGTTCCTGGTCGCCGACGCGTTCGACCTGACCGTCGCCCTGCCGGATGGTGACGCCCTGCCGCGGGTTCCACTTCTGCGAGAAGCCGCTGCTGAGGAACTCGCGGGCGACGGCGTAGTCGTTCTGCGCACCGGTGGCGGCGTCGATGAACTGCGTCAGCAGGTCGGTCTGGTTCGCCCCGTCCTCGGGGCCGGTCGGACGGTAGTCCACACCGCCGGTGGGCGACTCGTCGGTGATCGACTGCCCGGAGCGCACGGGACCACCGGTGGGGATCGCCGCGCAGGCGGTGGCGCCGAGCAGTGTCACGGCGGCGAGCGCGGCGGTGAGCACCAGCCGGAGGCGCGCACGGTGGGTCGGTCGGGCCGTCCGGGTCATGCCGGGTCCTCCGTTCCGGTCGGTCCCGCGTAGGACTCGTCGAGCGCGGGCAGCGGGATCGCCGACGTCGGCGGGGTCTCGCTGCTCCGACGCGGCAGGGTGAGCACGAACGCGGAGCCCTCGCCCGGTCGTGACCACACGTCGATGCGGCCACCGTGCAGCTGGGCGTCGCCGAGGCTGATGGCGAGCCCGAGTCCGGTGCCGCCGATGGTGCGCTTGCGGCTGGGGTCGGCACGCCAGAAGCGGTCGAACACCCGGGCGGTGTCCTCGGCCGGCATCCCGACGCCACGGTCGCGCACCGCGATGGCGACGGAGCGGGAGTCGCTGTCGACCACGACGTCGACGGGTCGGCCGTCACCGTGCTCGATGGCGTTGCCGACGAGGTTCCGGAGCACGCGGCGGATCCGGCGGGCGTCGAGCTGCATGGTGGTGTGTCCGCCCGGGGTGGACAGGCGCAGCTCGATGCCGGCGCGGTCGGCCAGGGGGCGGAACTCCTCGACGATGTCGGCCGCGAGCGCCGCGGGGACGACGGGTTCGGTCTCGAGTTCGACGGCCTGGGCGTCGTACCGGGAGATCTCGAGCAGGTCCGCGAGCAGCAGCTCGAACCGGTCGACCTGGGCGTGCAGCAGTTCTGCGGACCGGGCGACGGAGGGTTCGAAGGCGTGCCGGGCGTCGAAGAGCAGGTCCCCGGCGAGGCGGATCGTGGTGAGGGGCGTCCGGAGCTCGTGGGAGACGTCGGACACGAACCGCTGCTGGACGCGCGAGAGCTCGGCCAGCTGGGTGATCTGGCGGCTGACGGCGTCGGCCATGTCGTTGAAACTCCGGGCGAGGGTGGCGATGTCGTCCTCACCCCGGACCGGGATGCGTTCATCGAGACGGCCGGCGGCGATCTTGCGGCTGGTCTCGGCAGCGCCGCGGATGGGGACGACGACCAGGCGCACCACGAGCGAGGTGACCAGCGCGATGAGCACGATGAGGGCGACACCGCCGATCGAGAGGGTCTGGGACACGAAGTCCAGCGTCTGCTGCGCGTCGGACAGGTCGTACACGATGTACAGCTCGTACTGGCCGGCGCTCGGGATCTGCAGTGTGGACCCGACGGCGAGCCCCGGTCCGCGGCCGTCCGGGCCCTCCAGCCGGACGGGTTGCAGACTGAGCTCCCCGCTGTCGGCGGCCACCCGTTTCCGCAGGTCGTCCGTGATCACGGAGTCCGGGAACCCGGTGCTGGCGACGTTCTGCAGGATCTGCGGTGTCCGGGCTCCGGGTGTGCGCTCGATCGCGATGCTCGTCCCGCCCGGACTGGTGGTGTTCGAGAGGATCGCGTTCTGCGCCTCGCTCTGCAGCGACTCCAGTTCGGTCTGGTTGTTGTCCTCGGCCGCGGTGGCGGCGTCGAAGATGTTCTGCGCCACGATGGTCGCCCGCGCCGACTCGGCCTCGATCTGGTCGCGGCGCTGCGCGTACACGTTGTTCGAGATGCTCACCATGACGGCGGTGCCGATCACGGCGACGGCGAGTCCGGTGGTCGCCACCGTGATCGCGGCCGAGCGGACCATCAGCGAACGACGCCAGAGGTACGCGATCCCACGCCAGATCCGGCGGAGCCAGGTGCGGACCCGCCGGCGCACCCGGCGGAACGGCGCCGGGGCCGACGAGGACGTCACGTCCGTCAGCTCTGCGCGCCGGCCCGGTACCCGACCCCGCGGACGGTGGTCACGATGCGGGGGTTGTCCGGGTCGTGCTCGATCTTGGCGCGGAGGCGCTGCACGTGCACGTTCACCAGGCGGGTGTCCGCCTTGTAGTGGTAGCCCCAGACCTGTTCGAGGAGCATCTCGCGGGTGAACACCTGGCTGGGCTTCTCGGCGAGCGCACGGAGCAGGTCGAACTCGAGCGGCGTGAGGGCGATGGCCGCGTCACCGCGGCGGACCTCGTGTCCGGGGACGTCGACGACCAGGTCGCCGACGTGCAGGACGGTCGCGTCGGTGGCGGTCGGCCGGAGGCGGGTCCGGATCCGGGCGACGAGCTCCTTCGGGTTGAAGGGCTTGACGACGTAGTCGTCGGCGCCGTTCTCGAGTCCCGCGACGACGTCCGCGGTGTCGCCCTTGGCGGTGAGCATGATGATCGGCGTGCCGCTCTCGGCCCGGATGCGACGGCACACCTCGATGCCGTCGATGCCCGGCAGCATGACGTCGAGCAGCACGAGGTCCGGCTTCGTGGCGTGGAAGGCCTCGACGGCGTCGTTGCCGTCCGCGCTGAAGTCGGGCTCGTAGCCCTCCGAGCGGAGGACGATGCCGATCATCTCGGCGAGGGCCTGGTCGTCGTCGACGACGAGGATGCGCGGTGTCATGGGATGCGGACTCCGGAGGGCAGGGTGGGGCACCCAGGGACGGGTGCTCTCCGCTCACGATAGCCGAGGCCCCGTCACCGCAGGTTTTCCGACAGGATGGACACGGTCGCGCGTTCCGGCAGCGGCCAGGCGAGGGGGCGGGTCGATGGTCGACGACGGATGGCAGGTCCCGGGGACGGACCAGCCGCAGCACGGGTCGAACGGCCCGCAGCAGCAGCCGACGCAGTGGGTGGGTTCCGGCCAGCCGGGAGGCACGCCCGCCCCCGGCACATCCGCTCCGCGCACCGGCGGGCCGGCTCCACTGCCGCCCGCGTCCCGTCCGGTGATCCCGCTGCGGCCGCTCGGTCTGGGCGACGTGCTGGCCGGCGCCTTCACGGTCTTCCGGCGCAACGCGCGCGTGCTGCTGCTCTGGGCCGTCCTGCTCTCCGGGGTCCTCGGGCTCCTGGCCACCCTCGGGTCGGCGGTCGGCCAGCGGGTCCTGCAGAGCCGTGTCCTGTCCGCGGTCGACGGCGGCGGTCGGGGGGACGCGGACAGCATCATCGCCGGGACCGTGACCCTGTACGCGGTGCTGGCGATCGGCCTGCCGTTCCTCAGTTACCTGGCACGCGGGTTCCTCGTCGCCCCGGTCGCGGTCGACACCGGGCAGCGGGTGCTCGGACGCCGCGGGACGTTCCGCGGACTGTGGTCCCTGCTCGCCGGTCGTCGCGGGTCGGTCATCGGGTGGATCCTGCTGCAACTCGCCGCCGGGTTCGTGGTCGCCGTCGTCTTCGTCGTCGTCGTGATCGCGTTCGTCGCCGCCCTGGCCGCCGGGGACAGCTCAGCGGGCTGGTTCGTGCTGACGGTCTTCCTGATGGTCCTCGGCTTCCTGGTGCTCATCGCCTTCCTGGTCACCCGCTTCGCCTTCACGGTGCCGACGATCGCACTCGAGGGTCGCAGCGTCTTCTCGGCGGCAGGGCAGTCGTGGCGCCTCACCCGCGGCGCGTTCTGGCGCACGTTCGGCATCCTGCTGCTCGTGCAGGTCGTGCTCGGCGTCGCTGCGAGCATCGCCAGCATCCCGCTCACCATCGGACTCACCCTGTTCTCCGGCGTGTTCGACCCGCTCGGACAGACCGCGGCGACCGGTGCGGCACCCTCGGTCGGCGGCGTCGTGGCCCTGGTCGTCGGCAGCCTGCTCGTGATCGCGGTGCAGTGCGTGACGGACGTGCTGAGCGCCTCCATCGTGACCTTCCTGGCGATCGACCGACGCATCCGCACCGAGGCGCTCGACCAGCGCATCGCCTCCCACGTGGACACCGGTCACCCCGCGGACCCGTTCGCACCGCACGCACCGGTGGCGCGGCCGTCCTGGACGCCGGGCGCTCCCTGGTCGCCGCAGCAGCCGTGGGCGCCGCAACAGCCGTGGCAGCCGCAGCAACAGGGCTGGCCGCAGCAGCAGCCGCAACAGCCCTGGCCGCAGCAACAGCCCTGGCAGCCGCAACAGCCCTGGGCCCCGGAGCGGCCGGATCAGCACGACCAGCACGACCAGCCCGACCAGCAGGACGGCCGCGGGTGAGCACCCCCGGTCCCGAGGAGGCACGCCGACTGCTCGAGCGGGAGCTCGCCCACCGTGACTACCAGGGCGCACAGGAGACCTGGTGGGACCGGGCCTCGCGGTCGTTCCTCGACTGGCTCGGTTCGCTCGCCCCGGACGGCGTCGGCTCCACCGGCTTCGGGCGCACCCTGCTCGTCATCGCGATCGTCGTGCTCGTCGCCGTGGTCGTCCTGGTCGTCGTCACCCGGGGTCTCCCCCGCCGCCGTGCGCGTGTCCGTCCGGGTGCCCTCGGCGGTGTCTTCGACGACGACGACCTCCGGTCCGCGCGGGCCGTGTCCGCAGCCGCGGACGACGCCTTCCGCTCCGGCGACTGGGCGACCGCGGTCCTCGAGGGCTACCGCGCCCTCGCCCGCGGTCTCGGCGAACGAGACCTGGTCGTCGTGGTGCCCGGAGCGACCGCCCGAGCCATCGCCGACCGCGCCACGGTGCCCTTCCCGCAGCTCGCTGACCTGCTGCGCGGTGCCTCCGACGCGTTCGACGCCGTCCGCTACCTGGGGGTCGAGGCCGACGAGTCCGCCGCACGTCGCGTGCTCGAGACCGAACGTGCCGTACGACAGGCACGGCCCCTCCCCGCGGACCGGCCGGCGGTCCCGGCATGAGCTCCGCGACGACGTCGGCACGGGTGGGCCCGTCGGGTCGGGACACGACCACGTCCGCCACGGAGTCCGGGGGGCCGGGTCCCTCGGACCGCGGCGTCCGGATCGTCACCTGGGTCGCGGTCGTCGTCGTCGGCCTCCTGCTCGCTGCCCTGACCGCCGCGGTCGGCCGGGACGACCGCGAGCGCGACGTCCCGCTCGACCCGACCTCCACCTCGGCGAGCGGTTCGCGCGCGTTGGTCGAGGTCCTCGGACAGCAGGGCACCACGGTCGACGTGGTCCACGACGCGGACGCCGTCGAGGTCGGGACGGATGCCACGGTCCTGGTGGACGACTCCGCCGGCGTGCTCGACCGCGGTGTCGCCCGGCGCCTCGCGCGGACCGTCGGCGATGTGGTCCTCGTGACGGACGACCCCGGGGTCCTCGAGTCGTTCGGCGTCGACGCACGTCCGGCGGGCAGCACCTCGTCGACCCGCGTGGCGGCGACGACGACCTGCCCGATCCCGGCCGCGCGGGCCGCGGGTTCCGTCACCGTCGTCGGTGCGACCTACGACACGGACGATGCCGACGTGCAGCGCTGCGCCCCGTCCGGCTCCGGCGCCGACACCCGTTGGGGGCTCCTCCGCGCCGACACGGAGGACGGCCGGGTCACGGTGCTCGGCACGACCGGTGTCCTCCGCAACGACACCGTCACCCGCGCGGGCAACGCCGCCCTCGCACTCGGGCTGCTCGGCAGTGGTGACCGTCTGATCTGGTACGTCCCCACCCCGGACGGCACCGATGCTGCGCCGTCCCTCGGCGACCTCGCACCGCCCTGGGTGCCAAGTGCCCTCGCCGTCCTCGGGCTGGTCGCCGTCGCCGCCGCGTCCTGGCGCGGGCGTCGGCTCGGCCCCCTGGTCGTCGAACGCCTGCCCGTCGTGGTGCGTGCCGCCGAGACCACCGAGGGGCGCGCGCGGCTGTACGCCCGCGTCCGCGACCGGACCCACGCGCTCGACACCCTCCGGCTCGCGGCACTCCGGCGGATCGGACGGAGCCTCGGACTGCCCCGGTCGGCGCACGTCGACGAGGTCGTCCGGCGGGCCGCCGCGGTGACGGGACGGTCCGCCGCCGAGGTCGGTGCCGTGCTCGTCGGTGGGACCACCGACGACGACCGGGCCCTCGTCGAGGGAACAGCTGCCCTGGACGAACTCGAGCACGCGGTCGACCGGGCGCGCTCCGGGGACGTGGGACGGGCCTCCCGGCCTGCCCCGGACGAGCTGCCGACGAGACCGACCGGACCGACCGGGTCGCCCGCCGGACCGACGACGGCGACCACCCGCACACGACCAGGAGGACGATCGTGACCGACCTGCCCATCACCACGCCCTCCGGGCGCTCCGCCGGACCGACCCCTGGCACCGATCCGCTCCGCGAGGCGGTCGCCCGCGTCCGCGCCGAGGTCGGCAAGGCCGTCGTCGGGCAGGAGGGCGCCGTCTCCGGCATGATCGTCGGCCTGCTCGCCCAGGGCCACGTGCTGCTCGAGGGCGTCCCGGGGGTCGCGAAGACCCTGCTCGTCCGGAGCCTGGCCGCCGCGATGTCACTCGACACCAAGCGCATCCAGTTCACACCCGACCTGATGCCCGGGGACGTCACCGGCTCGCTGGTGTACGACGCCTCGACAGGCACGTTCCCGTTCCGGGAAGGACCGGTGTTCACCAACGTGCTGCTCGCCGACGAGGTGAACCGGACGCCGCCGAAGACGCAGTCCGCGCTGCTCGAGGCGATGGAGGAACGGCAGGTCAGCGTCGACGGCGCAGCCCGGATGCTGCCCGACCCGTTCTTCGTCGCGGCGACGATGAACCCCATCGAGTTCGAGGGCACCTACACGCTCCCCGAGGCGCAGCTCGACCGGTTCCTCATGAAGCTGACGCTCGACCTGCCGCCGCGCGAGGTCGAGTGGCAGGTCCTCCGACGGCACGCCGACGGGTTCGTGCCGCGCGACGTCCGCTCGGCGGGGATCGTGCCCGTGGTCGGCGTCGAGGAGGTCCGGGCCGCACAGCGCGCTGTCCGGGCGGTCGGCGCCCGTGACGACGTGCTCGCGTACGTCGTGGACCTGGCCCGTGCCACCCGCCAGGCGCCGTCCGTCCGCATCGGCGTCAGCCCCCGCGGTTCCACGGCCCTGCTCGCCGCGGCGAAGGCGTGGGCCTGGCTGACCGGCTACGACGCCATCACGCCCGACCACGTCCAGGCGATGCTGCTGCCCGTGTGGCGGCACCGCCTCCGGATCGCCGCCGACGCCGAACTCGAGGGCGTCGACGCGGACGGGGTGCTCCAGCAGGTCCTCGAACAGGTCCGGGTACCGATCTAGTGGCGCTCTCCGGCCGGTTCGTCGCGCTCCTGGCGGTCGCCGTCGTGCCCACGGTGCTGCTCGGCAGCGGGTGGGGTGCGTCGGCGTGGATCGGGTTGCTGGTCGTCGCGAGTGCCGTCGACCTGCTGCTCGCAGCGGACCTGCGCCAGGTCAGGATCGAACGGCGGATGCCGCGGCTGGCCCGGCGGGACGCCGGTGCCGATGGCACGCTCGTCCTCGCCAACGACGGCCGACGGGTCCTGCGCGGCCTGGTCCGGGACATGTGGGAGCCCTCCGCCGGCCAGGAGCCGCGACGCGTGCGACTGACGGTGCCGGCCGGTGAACGACGCACCGCACAGATGCGCTTCACCCCGTTCCGGCGGGGACGGCGGACCACCACCGGCATCGCAATCCGGGCCTCCGGGCCGCTCGGCCTCGTCGCCCGGCAACGCGTCGTCCCCGCCCCGGCCGAACTCGTCGTCACCCCGCCGTTCCGGTCACGCCGACACCTGCCGTCCCGGCTCGCCCGGCTCCGCGAACTCGACGGCGAGACCACGCTGCAACTCCGTGGTCACGGCACCGAGTTCGACTCGCTCCGCGACTACGTGCGCGGCGACGACGTCCGGTCGATCGACTGGCGTGCCACCGCGCGCCGCCAGGACCTGGTCGTCCGCACCTGGCGACCCGAGCGCGACCGCCGTGTCGTCGTGGTCGTCGACGCCGGACGCGCCGGTGCCGGGCGGGTCGACGACGAGCCCCGCCTGGACACCGCGATCGAGACGGCGCTCCTCGTCGGCGCCCTCGCAGCGGCCGCCGGGGACCGGGTCGATCTCGTCGTGCTCGACGACGCCGTGCGCGGACGGGTCCTCAGCGCGACCCGCTCGGACGTGGTGCAGCGGTTCGGCGAGACCCTCGCCCTGGCCGAACCCGAGCTCCGGCCGACCGACTGGGCCGCGGTGCCCGGGATCGTCGACGCCGTGACCACGCAGCGCGCGCTCGTGGTGCTCGCGACCAGCCTCGACTCCGTGGGTGCCTCCGGTGACCTGCTCACGGTCCTGCCCGTGCTCGCGCGTCGGCACGCGGTGGTCGTGACGAGCGTCGAGGACCCCGCGCTGGCGCGGATGGCGGTCGCCGACGGCAGCCGGGGCCGCACGCCGGGCCTCCTGTCCGGCGCCGGGTCCGCGGCCGGGCTCCGACCAGGACCCGGACACGCGGACGTGTACCGGCGGGCCGCCGCGGAACGGTCGCTGCTCGACGCCGACGGGGTCGCCGACGTCGCCCGCCGGGCCGGCGCCGAGGTGGTCCGAGGACTGCCCGAGGAGGTCCCGCCGCGGACGGCCGACGCCTACCTGCGGGCGAAGGCGGCCGGGAGGCTCTGACCGGCCCGTCCGAGACGTTGCGACACCGGGACGCTGCGACACCGAGACGCTGCGACACCGGGGCGGTCGCGCTGGGTCAGCCGGCGACGATCTCGGTGGCTCCGCGGTCGAACTCGTCGACGTCGCCGCGCTCCCCCGCGCGGTGTGCTCGCCCGCCGACGACCCACTGGTAGCCGAGGACCAGGGCGAGCGCCACCGTGCCGATGCCGATCTTCACCGGCCACGCCCAGTCCTGCCGCGTGACGGTCCCCTCGACGATGCCGGACATGAGCAGGGTGAGCACGAGACCGATCGCGACCGTGATGAGCGCTCGACCGTCCTCGGCCAGCGCCTGCGCCCGGGTCCGGTGCCCCGGGGCGATCCACGACCACGCGATCATCAGCCCGGCCCCACCCGCCAGGAAGATCGAGTACAGCTCGAGCTGCCCGTGCGGGGCGATGTAGAGGAAGAAGTCCCCGAGCCGACCCTGCGAGTGCATGATCGACGCCGAGACACCGAGGCTCATCGCGTTCTGCACGATCGAGTACGGCACGAACAGTCCGGTGATGCCGAACGCCACCATGCTCGCGGCGATGTACGCGTTGTTCGTCCACACCTGCGCGGTGAAGGCCCCGAGACCGTGGTCGGAGTAGTAGTCGACGAAGTCCTGGGTGGCGTACTGCCGGAGTGCCGAGTCCGTCCCGAACGTGTCGACCGCGCCCGGCGTCGACGTGATCCACACGGCCGTGACGCTGGCGATGACGATCGTGGCGACCGCGACCCAGATCGTGACCCACCGGATCCGGTACAGCGCGGCGGGCAGCTGGAGGGCGAAGAACCGGACGACGGCGGTGACGGGGTCGACCGGCGTCCCCGTGAACCGCAGGCGGGCTCGGTGGAGGGTCAGCGAGAGCCGGTCACCGGTCGCGGAGCGCGGTGACACCTGCCGGATGCGGGCGAGGTCCGTCGCGGCCGCTCGGTAGTCGGTGAGCATGCGATCGACGTCGTCACCCGAGGTGGGGCGGCGTCGGGCGAGCCGGTCGAGCTCGTCCCACCGAGCGCGATGCACCTCCGAGTAGGCGTCCAGGTCCATGCGCTCCCCCTCGTGCTGGTCGGAGCCACGCTCCGGGTCCACGACCGCTCGTGGTCCTGTTCCGACAGAATGATCCCATGTCGAAGCGCGCCACGCCCCGGGACCTCGCGGACCGCCGGTTCGTCCGCGCCCTGGACGACACCGACGACGCGCTCGTCGTCGGTGAGGCGGTCGCGCTCGACGTCGTGCCGGCGAGCATCGTCCTGCGAGGAGCCGCCGCACTGCTCGACGCGCTGTGCCTCGTGGTGCTCCTCGTGATGCTCCTCATCGGCATGTCCCGGGTCTGGCCGACCGGGGTCGACAGCGGCTGGTCCGCCGCGGCGCAGATCGTCGTGGTGGTCGTCGTCTTCGTGCTCGTCCCGGCGGCCGTCGAGACCGTCACCCGAGGCCGGAGCGTCGGTCGGTACGCCCTCGGGACCCGGGTGGTCCGGGTCGACGGCGGCGCGGTGTCGTTCCGGCACGCGTTCACCCGGGCCCTCGTCGGACTGCTGGAACTCTGGCTCACGGTGGGCTCCCTCGCCCTGGTCGTCGCACTGTTCGGCTCCCGCCCTCGACGCCTGGGCGACCTGCTCGCGGGTACCGTCGTGCAGCACGAGCGACTGCGCCGGACGGTCGACCCGGTCGTGACGCTGCCGCCGTCACTCGTCGGGTGGGCCGGTGTCGCGGACGTGCGTCGGCTGCCGCAACGGCTCGAGAACCGCATCGCAGCGTTCTTCCGGGGCGCGGCCTCGGTGCAGACCGGACTCCGCGCCGAGGTGGCGCGTTCCCTGGCGGCCGAGGTCGCCGAGTACGCGCAGCCGGTGCCGCCGGTCCCGGCCGAGGAGTTCCTGGCCGGGGTGGTCGCACTACGCCGAGCGCGTGACCTGCGGGCGTTCACCGGCCGGGCGCGCACCCTCGAGCGGGCGAGCACGCTCGCGGGGGCGCGTCCGCCGGGCTTCCCGCGCTGAAGACCCCGACCGACGCTGCCCCGGCACCAGGGCTCAGTAGCGGTACTGCTCCGACTTGTACGGGCCCTCGACCGGGACGCCGATGTACGCCGCCTGCTCCGGCCGGAGTTCGGTGAGCCGGACCCCGAGGGCCTCCAGGTGCAGCCGGGCGACCTTCTCGTCGAGGTGCTTCGGCAGCACGTAGACGCCGACCGGGTACTGCTCGAGCCGGGTGTGCAGTTCGATCTGCGCGAGCACCTGGTTCGTGAACGAGTTGCTCATCACGAAGGACGGGTGACCGGTGGCGTTGCCGAGGTTCATCAAGCGGCCTTCGCTGAGCACCAGGATCGAGCGGCCGTTGGGCAGACGCCACTCGTGCACCTGCGGCTTGATCTCGACCTTCTCGGCGCCGGGCATCGACTCGAGGCCGGTCATGTCGATCTCGTTGTCGAAGTGCCCGACGTTCGCCACGATCGCCAGGTGCTTCAGCGCGAGCATGTCGTCCACGCCGACCACCCCGAGGTTGCCGGTGCAGGTGACGACGATGTCCACCTGGGCCGCGACGTCCTGCAGACGGGCGACCTGGTAGCCGTCCATCGCCGCCTGGAGTGCGCAGATCGGGTCGACCTCGCTGACGATGACACGGGCGCCCTGACCGCGGAGCGCCTCGGCCGCGCCCTTGCCGACGTCGCCGTAGCCGACGACGAACGCGACCTTGCCGCCGATCAGGACGTCGGTGGCCCGGTTCAGGCCGTCCGGCAGCGAGTGGCGGATGCCGTACTTGTTGTCGAACTTCGACTTGGTGACCGAGTCGTTGACGTTGATCGCCGGGAACCGCAGCCCGCCGGCGCGCGCCAGCTCGTACAGGCGGTGGACGCCGGTGGTGGTCTCCTCGGTGACGCCCTCGATGTCCGCGGCGATCCGGGTCCAGCGGTCGCCGGACTGCTCGAGCGAGGACGCGACCGTGGCCAGCACGATCTCCCACTCGGCGCTGGCGTCGGGGCCGGCGTCCGGGACCCGGCCAGCGGCTTCCGCGTCCGCACCGGTGTGCACGAGCATGGTCGCGTCGCCACCGTCGTCGAGGACCAGGTTCGGGCCACGCCAGGAGACGGGCTCGGAGTCGGCCCCGGCCTCGGCTGCCTCGGCGCTCCAGTCGAAGACCTGGTTCGTGCACCACCAGTACTCGTCGAGGGTCTCGCCCTTCCACGCGAACACCGGGACGCCGGCGGGGGCGTCGACCGTGCCGGTCGGGCCGACGGCGACGGCGGCCGCGGCTTCGTCCTGCGTGGAGAAGATGTTGCAGCTGGCCCAGCGGACCTGCGCGCCGAGGGCGACCAACGTCTCGATGAGGACGGCGGTCTGCACGGTCATGTGCAGCGAGCCGGCGATGCGCGCCCCGGCGAGCGGTTGCGCGGCGCGGAACTCGTCCCGGAGCGCCATCAGGCCGGGCATCTCGTTCTCGGCGAGTCGGATCTGGTGGCGGCCGGCCTCGGCCAGCGTGAGGTCGGCGACGCGGAACGGGACGGCGGCGCGGGTGTCGGTCGGCATGCCGCTCAGTCTCCCACGCACCGCCGACCAGGACGGTGTCGCGTGACGTCCGTGGACAGACCCACGGGAACGGCTCACGGTGCAGGAGGGAGCGAGGCGCGCCTCCCGTCAGGACGGGTGACGCTCCGGTGTCCGGGGCGGCGGGTCACGCCGGATCACGCGCCATCCCTGCGGGACCCGCAGCGTCGCGGCGTGCCGTGCGCAGAGGTCGTACCCGTGCGGTTCGACGCGCCCGGAGAGCGGCCCGACGACGACCATCGAGTCGGCGTAGTCGTACGTCAGGGTCGCCGAGGCGCCCGCGCCACAGGCGACCTTGCTGCAGATCCGTACGTCCATACCGGAGTCGACCCTACCGGCCGCGCCCCGGGGAGCCCGCGCGTGGTCCTGCCGCGTACGATGGCGGGATGCGCCGCAAGCCCAGGATCGTCACCCCGGTCGACCGTGCACGCGGTCGTTCCCGCCACGGTCGCGGCCACCGGTCGAGCGTGACCGGGCCGGAACTGGCCCCGGTGATCACCCGGGCCGAGGCCTTCGACCGCGTCGTCGGCGACACCGCGCACTACCTGGTCGGACTGTGGCCGGAGGAACTGACGGGCGTGGTGTTCCAGGTCGCGGACATGCCGACCGACACCGGCCTGCCCGACGAACTCCCCCGATGGCGCATCGACCGGGACGCCCGTCGCGTGACCGTCTTCCGGATCCCGGTCGAGCGGGTCACGCACAGCCCCGAGAAGGACGACGTGGACCGGCGGATCGTCGTCGAGACCGCGGTGTTCCGCGCCGTCGCGGAGCTCATCGACAAGGACCCCTGGGACCTGGCACCGGACCGCTACCGTCACTGGTGACGGACCGGTCGGCACCCGACGGCCTCGCTCGCTACGGGTAGACGCGCACCGGACTGGAGACCTCGGTCTCCGGGCGCACCGGGAACCCGGCGATGCCGTCGTCCCCCTGGTACGTCACTCCGGCCACAAGGCCCTCGGCGCCGCTGATCGTGACCTGCTGCGCACTCGGCACGGTCACGGTGGTGGTCGAGCCGGAGGTGACCTGCACCTCCTGCGCGTCGTCACCGGACCGCACCGTCACGGTCGCGTCCTGCCGCGTCGGGTTGACGAGGTTCAGGCGAGCACCGGAGCCGGCGGCGACCGCCGTGACCGTGGTGGCGGAGAGCGGCTCGGCCGACGCGAACCAGCCGAGGTCGGTCCGCCCGTCGTCGGTCGGGGTCGTCGTGCGTGCCCCCGCGACGATCGGCACGGACGAGTCGATCGTGAACGAGTAGCGGCCGTCCGGGAAGTCGTCGAGCGGCACGTCGGTGACGACGCCCGGCTCGGCGGTGGCATCGACCGTGGTCCCGCCACCGTCGGCCGTGGTGATGCCGAGCGTGACACGCGCGACCTCGGTGCCGGGGACGTAGAGACGCAGCACCGGAGCGGCATCGGCGGTGTCCTCGCCGCGTTGCGCCCCCTCGGCGTCCTCGAGCACGACCGCGGGGATGACCTGGGTCCGTGACGGGGCCGCTCCGCCGGAGACGATGTCGAAGCCGCCGGGGGTGAGCGTCCGGACGACGGTCTCCTGCATGTGGGCGACGATCTGGCCGCCGGAGGACGTGACGTGCACGACCGTCGAGCCCTGGTCGGTGACGAAACCGGACAGCGGGACGACCTTCTGCGAGTTCGGGGCGACCACGATGCCGGTGGTCCCCGGTGCGCTGACGGTGCCGCTGGTGTCGGCGATCGACAGGTCGACGGTCGCGTTGACGTCGGTCGGGTTGCTGAGGGTGACGAGGCTGGTGCGACCGGTCTCGGTCGAACCACCGACGAGCCAGGTCGACTGCGACGGGTCGTCACAGGAGGCTGCCCCCACGCCGACGACGTCGCCGTCGGACACGCTCTGGGAGCTGCTGCCAGCCACCTGCGGAGCGGTGTCGCCCGCCGGTGCGGTGAGGAGCGTCGGGACGCTGCTGCCGGTGCTCGCGCTGCCGAGCTCGCTCCGGTCGACCCGGTCGCCGGTGGTGGCGGTGGCGATCTCCGGCGACCCGATGGTGCTCGCGCGGGTGGCGTCGTTGCCGGCGTCGTCGGACAGACGCAGCGCGCTGCCGGCGCAGACCCGCTCGGCGGCGGCCGGCACCGGGGTGACGGTCCGCCCGGCCGGGTGCCCCGGGTCCGCGGTCGTGCCGATGGTGTGCGCGGCGGCGATCGTGCCGGCCGCGACGACCACGGCCACGACGGTGGCGGTGCCGCGGAGGGCCCAGCGGCGCGCGGTGCTCGTGCTCATTCGTCGCGCTCCTCGTCGAAGGTGGTGGCGGGTTCGTCGGCCTCGAGGACGTTCGACGTCGCACGGCGGCGGCGCGGCGCGGTCGGCACGGCGAGCAGTGCGGCCGCACCGAAGACCACGCCGATGACCACGAGGTAGAGCACGTGGGTCGCCTTCGCGGCGGCCGAGCCGGTGCTCGTCCGCTCGACGTCGCCCTCGTAGTGGAAGAGCGCCCCGCTGGCGGTCTCCCCGATGCTCGTGAAGCGGGCGTCCTGCCCGATCGCCCCGGCGGCCCGATCGTGGACCGCGCGAGCCTCGGCGTCGTCGGGGGCGTCATCGAGCAGGACGAAGCTGATGCCGAGGTCGCGGAGCGCCGGCTCGGGGTCGTAGCCGCTGCGGCTCGCCAGGTTGCCGGCGAGCGTCGCCAGGCGGCTGCCGGACCGGCTCAGCGAGAGTGCGGTCGCGTCGAGGGTCCACTGGTCGTCGAGCGTCGAGCCCTGGCCGCGCTCGAGGGCGACCGCGAGCGACCCGTCGGTCTGCGGCTGGACGACGAGCGTGCCGACGTCGGGGTTCGCCTGCGCCTCGGCGTTGACGTACGCACTGAGCACCCGGCCCGAAGTCGGCTGGATGGCCGCACGGTCGAGGTAGAAGGCGGCGAAGGCGGGAGCCACCGCGACGGCCGCGAAGACCGCGGCGACGAGCCCGACGACCGGGGCCGCCCGGGGGACGGTGTCGATGCCGATGCACGCCGCGACGACGATCGCGAGCGCGAACACCGACAGGGCGCTGCCCGGCCAGACGATCGTGGTGGTGGAGCCGACGCCGGTGACGGCGAGGTGCGTCGCCCCGAACGCGGTCGCGTAGCCGAGCAGGGCGGCGACGAGCGCCGTGCCCGCCAGGGACCAGCGGTGGCCGAGGACGGCACCGATCGCGCTCGCGGCGACCGGCAGGGCCAGCACGGCCATCGCGACCGGCAGCACGGCGTCGCCGAGGCCGAGCGGCGCGACGGCGGACAGCCAACCGTTCCAGTCCGGCAGCGGTTGCCCGATCGCCAGCTGCAGCGCACTCGGCGCGGGCGTGGCGGAGGGGACTCCCGGGTCCGCGAAGACGGCGAGCGGGTTGCCCCGGGCGATCTGCGCGAGCACGAGCGGGACGAAGAGCACGGCGGCCGGCACCGGCACGAAGACCCGTCGGTGTGCGTGCCGCCAGCCGACCACGAGGGCGACGAGCCAGCCGATCAGGAGCACCGGCAGGAGCGACGGTGCCGACGCGGCGACGACCGCGAAGAGCAGCGCAGCCCCGGAGGCCGACGCCCACGACCGGTGCGCCTCGACCAGCGTCAGGAACAGCCAGGGCAGCAGCACGTGGGCGATCACCGCCCCGAGGTGGCCGGTGGTCACCGCGCCGACGAGGGCCGGTGCGACCGTGTAGAGGACGGCGCCGATGACCGGCACCCAGGTCCGCGTCGTCACCTTGCGCACCGCGGCCCACGCGCCGAGGGCGGCGAGCGGGAAGGACAGGAGCATGACGAGCACGATCGAGGTCGACGGCGACCAGAACGTGATCGAGCCGAGCACGGCGAGCACCGCGGCGAAGGGGTCGGACGGGCCGGTGGAGCCGGTGCCGAGGGAGTGCCAGCCGTAGCCGACGTTCCGCCAGAGGTCGCCGACGTCCGTGCTGAGCGGCAGCAGTCCCCCGCCGGTGAGCGCAGGCGAGCCGAGCAGCGGGAAGAGCGTCACGACGCTGAGCACGACGGCGGCCAGGACCACCCAGATGCCGCCGTCCGCCAGGAAGGACGCTCGGGCGATGGGCGCGTCCTCGACGCGCGCGAGTTCGACGTCGCGGGAGGTCGTGCGGTGTTCGTGCACCCGTCGCCAGCTGATCCGGAGCGGTTCGATCGCCCCCCAGCCGAGCTTCCGGTTCGCCGCGAGGGTCCGCCGGGCACGACCGACCCCACCGCCGAAGGCGACCGCGAACGCGGCGGCGAGCTCACCGCCGACCGCGGCCGGGTGCTTCGCGACGAGGTGTCCGATCGCCCGTCCGAGGGCGAACGGCACGAGGGTCAGCCAGTGGATCCAGAGGACACCGGCGGACGAGTAGGTCAGGCGGCGGTGCAGCTGCGCCTGGCGGTGCATCCGCACACGGCGCCGCTCGGACACCTTCGCGCGGCCGAACTCCTCGATCGGACCGGCGCTGGTGGCCCGGGCGTCCGGGACGACGGCGACGCGGTGGCCGGCGAGGCGGGCACGCACGGAGAAGTCGAGGGCTGCGTCGACGTCCGGCAGCGCGGGGTCGAAGCCGCCGAGGCTGTTCCACACGGACCGGCGGACGAGCATGCCACCCGCGGAGACACCGAGCACGTCGGTGTGCCGGTCGTGCTGGCCCTGGTCGAGTTCGTCCTGGACGAGGGTGATCGAGCGCCCCATCCGCGTCATGCTCTCGCCGAACGCGGCGATGCGGGCCGGGTCGTCGACGTTGACGAGTTTCGGGCCGGCGATCGCGACCGAGGGGGCGATCTCGACGGCACCGAGGAGCGCGGCGAGGGTGCCGGGCGTGGGGCTGTTGTCGTGGCCGACCAGCCAGAGCCACTCGTCGACGCCGTCCTGGGCCTCGGCGCGGGGGGCGACCTGCTCGCCGTGCCGGACCGCCTCACCGAAGGGCCGCCCGGCCGCGATGCGGGACAGCTGGGCGCTGCCGCCGAAGGAGAGCTCGGAGGTCGACCCGTCGGTCGAGCCGACGTCGACCACCACGAGCCCCTCCGGCGGGCGGGTCTGCGCCGCCAGGGCGTTCAGGGTGCGGTCGAGATGGTCCGACCCGTTGGCTGCGACGAGGATCGCGGTGACGCGGGGCGTGGAGGCACTGGGCTGCATGACGGGAGCGACTCTACGGGCCGGGAGGCACGGTGCCGGCCGCGCACGACGGCGCGGCGTGAACCTGTGCGAGCCTCAGGCGCGCTTCCGGAGCTTGCGACGCTCACGCTCGGAGAGACCGCCCCAGATGCCGAACCGCTCGTCGTTCTCGAGCGCGTACTCGAGGCACTGCGACCGGACCTCGCACGAGGTGCAGATCTTCTTCGCTTCGCGGGTGGAGCCGCCCTTCTCCGGGAAGAACGCCTCCGGGTCGGTCTGCGCGCAGAGCGAGTCCACCTGCCACGCGAGCGGGTTCTCCTCGTCGGCCTCGGTCGACCGGCGGACGCCCGGGACACCGAGCGCGACGGGGTCGACGTGCCAGTCGTCCGGCACTCCGGCTTCGAAGTCGGATGCGCTCACCCTGATCACCCCTTGACGTCTCGGTTCGGGAACCTGACGACGATGTCGTCGGTGTAATTACATCGGTGTGATTACCCGGAGTCAAGTCGCGGATCATAGAAGCCCCTCCGGCTTCCGCCGTGGCATGTCCCCCATTCGGGCGTGTCGCGGCGTGTCTGCGGGCCTTTCGGGGGACAGCGACGCCCCGCGCCCGAAGTGGAGGCGGGGCGTGGCGGTCGTGCGCTGTCTACGCGGCGCGCTGCCGGGCCTCCCAGGCGCTCGTCACCATGTCGTCGAGCGTGTGTCGCATCGCCCACTCGAGGTCCCGACCGGCCGCCTCGCCGGTGGCGACGATGCGTGCTGGGTCCCCGGCGCGACGCGGCGCGATCTCGGGCCGGAAGTGGATCCCGGTCCCGCGAGCCATCGCGTCCATGATCTGACGGACACTCACGCCGTCACCGCTGCCGAGGTTGTAGGCGCGCTCGAGCGGCTCGCCCGCCTCGAGCTTGCGTGCAGCGACCGCGTGCGAGTGGGCCAGGTCGGCGACGTGCACGTAGTCACGGACGCAGGTGCCGTCCGGCGTGGCGTAGTCGTCCCCGTTGATCCGCGGCGTCCGGCCGGCCAGCAGGGCGTCGAAGACGAGCGGGAACAGGTTGTGTGGGCTGGCGTCGTAGAGGTCCGGCTCCCCCGAACCGACGACGTTGAAGTATCGGAGCGACGTGGTCGTGAAGCCCGCGGCGACCTCCATGTCGCGGAGCAGCCACTCGCCGATGAGCTTCGACTCGCCGTACGGGGACTCCGGCGCCTTCGGGGTCTCCTCCACGACCACGTCGACGTCCGGCGTGCCGTAGACCGCGGCACTCGAGGAGAACACGACCTTGTCGACACCGGCGTCCGCCATCGCCCGGAGCAGGGTCGCCATGCCGGTGACGTTCTGCTCGTAGGTGTGCAGCGGCCGCTCGACCGAGACCCCCGCGTACTTGAAGCCCGCGACGTGGACCACACCCGTCACGTCGTGCTCGCGCAGCGTGCGGGCGAGCAGTCCGCCGTCCAGGATCGTGCCCTCGACGAACGGGACGCTCTCCGGCACGAAGGCGCGGAAGCCGCTCGAGAGGTCGTCCAACGCGACCGTGTCGATGCCCGCAGCGACCAGCGCGCGGACGACGTGGGACCCGATGTACCCGGCACCGCCGGTGACCAACCAACTCATGTCGCCACGCTAGCGGAACGGGCCGGTGGGACGGCGGACCGGCTGCCCCGCCGCCTCCCCGTCCCGGCGCCGCGCTACGCGCTACGCGCCGGTGGCGATGAAGACCGTCGCGGTGCGGCCGCTGCCGGCGTCGGCCTCGACCGACACGTCGCCCTCGTCGGGCGTGATGTAGCAGGACTCCCCCTGACGGAGCAGCATCGCCGAGTTGGTCCCGACCAGCGTGACGACGCCCTCGGTGCAGATCGCGATGGACGGACCCGACAGTGGGGCGGTACCACCCGTGCTGAGCCCGACCGGCCGCCCGTCGCTCGTGACGCGCACCAGTGCGAAACCGACACCCTCGGGCGCGAAGCGGTCGACGGCCGGGCTGAGGTGCTCCGGCTCGAGCAGCGGCGCCGGGTACGCCGTGAAGTCGAGCACCCGGAGCAGCTCCGGGACGTCGACGTGCTTCGGCGTGAGGCCGCCGCGCAGGACGTTGTCCGACGGGGCCATCAGCTCGATGCCCAGGCCGTCGAGGTACGCGTGGATGTTCCCGGCCGGCAGGTACATGGCCTCGCCTCGAGTCAGCGTCACGCGGTGCATGAGGAGCGAGACGACGACGCCCGGGTCCTCCGGGTACGTCCGGGCCAGGTCGGCGGCGGTCGCGGTGTTCGGCGAGACGGCGGTCCCGGCGGCGACGGCAGCGGCCACGGCCTCCTCGGCCAGGTGCCCGACCGCGCCGATCACGGCACGGGCGGAGTCGTCGGTCTCCTCGAGCCAACGCACGGTGTCCTCGAGTCCCTGCTGCAGGTGCACCACGAGCGGTCCGAGTCGGCCGGACCCGGCGTCGAGCGTCTCGACGTCGGCGAGCGCCTCGGCGACCGGACGGAACCCGCTGAGTGCCTCGAACCGGTCACTCAGCGCGACGACGAGTTCGGGCTTCGGGAACGGGTCCTTGTAGTTGCGGGCGGGGTCGTCGATCGGGACGCCGGCCGCTTCCTCGCGGTCGAAACCCTCGCGCGCCTGCTCGGGCGTGGGGTGCGCCTGCAGCGAGAGCGGTGCGGCGGCGGCGAGGACCTTGAGCAGGAAGGGCAGTCCGGTGCGGTCGTCGCCGAGGGCCGTCTGCGGCTCGGCGGCGATCCAGTCGAGCACCGTGTCCGCGCCGCCGACCATCGCGGGGTTGACCACGACGCTCGGGCTGCCGGGGTGGGCGCCGAGCCAGAGTTCGGCCTGCGGGACGCCGGTGACGGTCCGTCCGAGGAGTTCGGGGATCGCGGAGACGGACCCCCAGGCGTAGTCGCGCGGGGTGTTCGTGATGCCGAGGAACATGGGTCGAGCGTATCCGGCGGCAGTGGACGGGAGCGGCACACCACGTGCACGATCCGCGATACATAGACTCTCCGCGATGTCCGAGCCGATCCGCCCCGCCTCCGACCACGCCGACCGGACCCGCTGGGACATCCAGGGGCTGCGGGCGTTCGCGGTCCTCGCCGTCGTCGTCTACCACTTGTGGCCGAACCGAGTGCCGGGCGGGTTCGTCGGCGTGGACGTCTTCTTCGTCGTCTCCGGGTACCTGATCACCGGCCACCTGCTGCGCGAGCAGGTCCGCTCGGGGCGGATCGCGCTGGCGGCGTTCTGGGCCCGCCGGGCGAAGCGCCTGCTGCCCGGCGCGGCGCTGACCTTGATCGCCACCGGGACGGCCGTCCTCGTCCTCGTGCCGAGCACGCTGTGGGGGCAGTACGGGCGTGAGCTCATCGCGTCGACGGTGTACCTGCAGAACTGGCAACTCGCCTCGGACGCGGTGGACTACCTGGCCTCGGACAACGACCCGTCGCCGTTCCAGCACTTCTGGTCGCTGTCCGTGGAGGAGCAGTTCTACATCGCCCTGCCGGTGCTGCTGGTGGTGCTGGCCGCGGTCCGCCGCCACGCGCGCAGCGGGACACGCTCCGCATCCCCGGTCCACACCGCCCGACTGCTGCTCGGCACCGTCGTGGTGCTCTCGCTCGTCTGGTGCGTGGTCGAGACCCGCACAGCACCGGGCATCGCGTACTTCTCCACCGCCACCCGGGCGTGGGAGTTCGCCCTCGGTGGGCTGGCGGCAACGCTGCGCACGATCCCCCGCGAGGCGACGCGACGCGGGGACGGAGCCGACCGGCTGCGCAGCGGCGGCGCCTGGCTCGGCGTCGTCATGCTCGTCACGGCCCTGTGGATGATCTCCCCGACGACGCCCTACCCCGGCACCGCCGCCCTGCTGCCCGTGGTCGGCGCGGGCCTCGTGGTCCTCCTCGGCGGGTCGTCGGGCCTGACCGTGCTCGGTCGGTGGGCGCCGGTCGCGGCACTCGGCCGCATCTCCTACGCCGTGTACCTCTGGCACTGGCCGGCCGTCGTCCTGCTGCCGATCGTCACCGGGCACCCGCTCGGCACCCGGAGCAAGGTCGCGATCCTCGTCGGCAGCATCGCCCTCGCGGCGCTCACGACCCGCTTCGTCGAGGAACCCCTGCGGTTCTCGGCCCGCGTGACGGCACTGCGGCCACGGCGCGTGGCGCTCTGGGGCATCGCCAGCACCCTCCTCGTGGTCGCCCTCGGGGCCTCCACACTCGGCGCGCTCGAGGTGCAGCAGACGCAGGCAGCCGCCTACCAGCGGTCGCTCGAGACCGGCGACGTCCCCTGCTTCGGCGCCGCTGCCGGTGTCGGCACCGCGGACCCGTGCACCGACCCGCGTCTGTCCGACGTCCGCGTCCCGGCGCCGGCCGCCGCGGGCACCGATGACGCCAACCGCCCCGCGTGCTGGTCGAACACCACGCCCGACCTCGCCGTCTGCCGCCTCGGACCGGCGACCGGCTACACGAAGCACATCGCGGCGATCGGCGACTCGCACAACAACGCGCTGATCAGCGCCTACGCGGCGATCGCGCGCGAACGGAACTGGCGGATCGACGTCGCCGGGCACATCGGCTGCTACCTGACGACGGCCGAGCAGCAGGCACCGTCCGACGCCTACACCGCCAGCTGCAACGGGTGGAAGCAGGCGGCGCTCGCCTGGGTGCGGGACCACCCGGACCTCGACGCCCTCGTGGTCACGCACGCGGCGACGAAGAGCCCCGTGATCGTGCCGGCCGGCTCGACGAACGACGCCACGGTGGTCGACGGCCTGGTCGGCGCATGGCGGAACGCCACGGACGCCGGGGTGCCGGTGATCGCTATCCGCGACAACCCCGTCGCGGGCAACGACACCCTGGACTGCCTCGGTCGGATGACCGGCCCCACGACCGACGTCTGCGACTCACCCCGGGCCGCCGCGCTCGCCGCGTTCGACGGCTCCGCCGAGGCCGTGGCACGGCTCGGCCACCGTGCCGCGCTCGTGGACCTGACCGACCGGTACTGCACCGCCACCACCTGCCCGGCCGTGGTGGGCGGCGTCGTCGTGCACCGCGACCCGACGCACCTCACCGCCACGTTCGCGCGGACCCTGGCCCCGTCCCTCGGCAGCGCGCTCGCCGACGCACTCCGGACGCTCGGGCAGTGAGCGGCACTAGCCTGTCCTCCGTGACGAACACCTGGCCACTGGCGCGCGGCTCCGTGCCCGAACGAGAGGCCTTCGCCCTCGCCGCCACGGTCCTGCTGACGCTGTCCGCCGGCGACGCCGTCCCGAACACGATCACGTGGTGGGGTGCCGCGGCGGTGTGGGCGCTCGAGGGCGCCTGGGGCGTCAGTGTCGTGGTCCGTGCCCGTCCGCCGCTGACCCGCACGCCCCGGGCACTCTGGCTCTTCCTCGCCTGGTGCCTGGTGTCCGTGCTCTGGTCGCACTGGCGGCTGGCCACGCTGGCGAGCACCGTGGCCCAGGTGCTGTGCGCCCTGGTCGCCTTCGCGATCGCCTCGACCCTGACCTGGCGTCGGATCCTCGACGCGATGAGCTTGGCGTTCCGGTGGGTCCTCGGTCTGTCGCTGCTGTTCGAGGCCGTCGTCGCCGTCGTCGTCCGGCATCCGATCGCACCGATCTGGACGGACTACGGCGACCGGGACGTCCCGGACGCGTTCTACTTCTCGCGCGCCGAGCTCTTCACCGGTGGCCGGATCCAGGGGCTCCCGGGGAACGCGAACCTCCTGGCGATGGTGGCCCTGCTCACCGCGATCGTCGTCGCCGTCCAGCTCGCCGAGGGCCGGATGCGCCGGATGCGGGCGATCGGCTGGCTCGTCGTCGCCGTGCTGGTGACCGCTCTGACCCGTTCGAGCACGGTGCTCGTGGCTGCCCTGGTCGTGCTGGTGGTCCTGGCCCTCGCGCTGTGGATGCGCCGGGTCCCGGCCGAACGCCGCGCGCCCCGGTACGGGGCGATCGCGCTCGGCCTGGTGGTCGTGGTGGTCGGCACCGTCCTCGCGAAGGACACGCTGGTCGCCGTGCTGGGCCGGTCCTCGGACCTGACGGGTCGCGGGACGATCTGGACGGCCGTCTGGGGGCTCATCGAGCAGCACCCGGTGCTCGGCTTCGGCTGGATCGGCTACTGGTGGCCGGACATCCCGCTGCTGGCACAGCTCGCACCCCGCAACGGCGTGACCTACCTGCAGGCGCACGACGCCGCGCTCGACGTCTGGATGCAGACCGGCATCGTCGGCCTCGTCCTCTTCGCGGTCTACGTCGTGACGACGCTCAGCCGCTCCTGGGCGGGTGCCACCCGCGTGGGCTTCGGCCCCGACCTCGCCCCGCGCCCCTTCGACGCGGTCGGGCTGTTCCCGCTGCTCGTCGTCGTGGCACTCCTGGTGCAGGCGATCGCCGAGTCACGGCTGCTCTACCAGGGGAACTGGGTGCTCTTCGCACTGCTCGCGATCAAGTCGCGGATCGTCCTGGTCACCGAGGAACCACCGTCGGTCGGCGACGGTCCACGGACCCCGATCGCGAAGCGCGCGTTCCGGTGGGCGGCGAACCCCTGACGAGCTGAGGCCTCCGGACGTCAGCCGTCGCGGAGGACGAGCGTGCACGGGACCGCGGCGCCCCACGGCTGGGTGCGGATGTCGAGGACGGCCGTCGGGTCCGCCCGGCAGGTCGCGACCGCGTCCCGGAACTGCGGCTGCCACTCCGGGCCGGTGCTCCGCTGGGCGCTCCCGGGGGCGTTCACCACCCACGTCGTCACCAGGACCGCGACCATGCACCAGCCGACGGCCGCCCCGACGAGGTGGGCCGCGCCTCCTGGCCGGGAGGCCCGCACCGCCACCCGACGACCGCTCCCGCCGGGCGTGACCACCCGGTCGACGAGGACCGCGGCGGCGACCACGACCGCGGCCGTGAGGAGCATCCCGGCTGCGGCCGCGTACCGGGAGGGCGTCGCGGTGAGGAGTGCCGCCGGGGCGACCTGCGACCACCGGCCGTCGGCGGACCGGTTCGCGAGGAGGGCCGCCGTCCAGACCACGGCGGCGCCGAGGGCGAGCGCGAGGGCGACGACCGCGGCACGTCCGCGGCCGGTGCGCAACGCGACTGCGCAGCCGAGGAGGACGACGACGGAGACCAGCGCGGACGGCACGGCGAGCACCCACCAGCCGTGGTCGACGACGGCCCCCGCCACGGCTCCCAGGTCGGCGTCCCAGAGGCCACCGACCGTCTGCAACAGCCACCCGGCGACGACGTCGGACGCGGCCGGGTGCCCGGGGGCGGAGGCGCGGGGGGTCGCGAAGGCGGTGACGACCTGCGCGGTCGCGGCCACGACGGCCGCGACCGTCACGGGCAGCGCCAGGAAGCGCCTGCCGCCGCGGGGGCCCGGCACCGGTGCCGACGCCGGTGCCGGCAGCCAGGCGAGCACGAGCAGCGGGAGGAACAGGACCGCCTGCGCCTCGGTCGCGAGCACCAGGACCGTGACGACGCCGAGGGCTCCGGCCCCCCACCACGTCCGGCTCCGGTGGGCCAGTACCCACGGTGCGAGGAACAGCGCGAAGGTGTGCAGGTTCGCCGCGTTGCCGGAGACCTCCCACGGCGCCGTCGGCAGGGCCACCGGGACCACGGCGAGCACGAGCCGGAGCGGCCACGACGGAACGACGTCCCGCGCCAGGACGAACACCGCCGCGCACACCGCACCGGCCAGCAGGCAGGACGTCGCCGAGACGACGAGGGCGTAGTCGGCGACCGGGAACAGCAGCGCGAGGTCCACGACGAGCCGCGGCACGAGGTGCAGGTAGCCCGCGTAGGGGTGGAACAGGCTCGCCAACGGCCCGAGGGCCAGGCGCTCACGGAGGAACAGCCCGCCGTCCTCGGCCCACACGGTGCCGCGGGCGACCGGACCGAGGCGGACCCACGCGCTCACGGCGGCGAGCACGCCCACGAGCACCACGGCCGACACCGCGGCGAGTGCCGACCTCCAGCCCCGCGCCGCGTGTCCCATCGGCCTCGACGGTAGTGCGGAGACCGACGATCCGCGATATCGACGCTCCGGGATGGCGTCGGACGCCCCCAGCGGGGTGCGCCATCATGGACGGATGACGGATGCCCGGACGACGCGACTCGTGCTCGCGCGCCGGTACCTGTCCGCCTGGATCGGGTTCTCGGCCGGCGGACGGTTCAGCCAGGCGCTCGCGACCGCGGTCGTCCTCTTCGCCTTCGGCGAGCCGACCGTGCGGGTGCTCGTGGGGACCGCCGGCACCTGGGCCGTCCTCGTCACGCTCGTCGTCCTGGCCGGCCTCAGCCTGCTCGGGCAGCGCTACCGGATCGAGTGGCACGGCGTCCTGCCGCTGTCACTGCTCGCGTTCGTCGGGTACTGCGGGCTCAGCGTGCTCTGGAGCGAGTACTCCTGGGTCGCGCTCCGCGGGTTCGCCGAGACGCTCGGCTTCGTCGGGCTCGGGCTCTACCTGGCGCTCGGCCGCGATCTCGTGCAGGTCATCCGGGCGTGCGGTGACGCCTTCCGGATCCTGCTCGTCATCGCGCTCGCGCTGGAGGTCCTCTCCGGCCTGGTCCTCGACGTCCCGTTCCCCGCGTTCGGGATCCACGGCGACATCGCGTACGGCGGCCCGATCCAGGGCATCGGCGGGACGCGCAACGTGATGGGCTTCATCGCCGCCACGGCACTCGTCACCTTCGTGGTCGAGTACCTCACACGCTCCGTCCCGCACTGGCGCGCCATCGGCTCCACCGCCCTGGCGGTCATCACGCTCATGCTCGTGCAGTCACCGATCACCGGGCTCGCGATGATCGCGCTCACGGTCGCCGCGCTGGCGATGTGGTCGCTCCGGCATGCGAGGCCGGCGTCCCGCCCGGTCGTCAACACGGTCCTCGGGGTGTTCGTGCTCGCGATCGGCACCGTCCTGGTGGTCGCGCGGAACCGGGTCCTGCCCGAGATCGGGGCCGCCGGCGGCACGTCGACGCGGCTGGCGCTCTGGTCGCAGATCCGCGACTTCATCGAGCAGCACCCGGTGCAGGGCTGGGGCTGGGTCGGGTCCTGGCCGAGCGAACCCGTCGTCCCGTACGTCACCTTCGTCGACCCGTCCGGCGTCCGCTTCACCTCGGGCCTCGACGTCGTCGTCGACGCCTGGCTGCAGGTCGGGCTGGCCGGCATGCTGCTGCTGGTGGCCGCGGCGCTGCTCGCGTTCGCCCGCTCCTGGGTCACCGCGACGACCTACCCCGGCGTGGCCTACGTCTGGCCGGCCGCCGTGCTCGTGCTGCTCGGCGTCACGAGCGTGGCCGAGAGCACGCTCCTGCACGGCGCCGGTCTGATGGTGTTCGTGACCGTGCTCGTCGTCTCGGCACGCCGTCGGTCCTGGCGTCGTCGGCTCCTGCACGCCTGAACCGCGGACGGGCGGACCGGGGACTGCGGACCGCGGGCGGCCGGACCGCGGGGCGGTCGAGCAGCGCGGCAGGTCTCCGTCAGGCGCGTCGCACCCGCCGGCGGAACCGGCGCTGGAGGCCCCACTGGGTGGTGCGGAGCATCGCCTCGACGACGATGGCCTGGCTCATCTTCGACACCCCGTGGACACGGTCGCGGAACCGGATCGGGACCTCGACGATCGCGCCGCCGAGGTCGTGCACGCGCAGCGTCATGTCGACCTGGAAGCAGTAGCCCTTCGAGTCGATCTCGTCGAGTGCCATCCGGGCGATCACGTCCGCGCGGTACACACGGAAGCCGGCGGTGATGTCGTGCACGTCGAGCCGGAGCATGATCCGGGCGTAGGCGTTCCCGCCGCGGCTCAGCAGCTCGCGGTGCTTCGGCCAGTCGACCACCGACCCGCCGGTCGTCCAGCGGGACCCGATCGCCAGCATGACGTCGTCGGCCGGGTCCGCGTCGGCGACCGCCGCGATGAGCGCGGGCAGGCGGTCCGCGGGGTGTGACCCGTCGGCGTCCATCTCGACCAGCAGCTCGTACCCGCGCTCGAGTCCCCACCGGAACCCGGCGACGTAGGCCGTCCCGAGGCCGAGCTTGCCGGACCGTCGGAGCAGGTACACCCGGTCGTCGTCGGCCGCGCGGCTCGCCACGAGGTCACCGGTGCCGTCCGGGCTGCCGTCGTCCACGACGAGCACGTGCGCCTCGGGGACGACACCGAGCACCCGGTCGAGGATGTCGGCGACGTTCTCGGCCTCGTTGTAGGTGGGGACGATGACGAGGGTGCGCGGGATCTGGAGGTCAGCCATGGTTCTCTCTGCGGTGTCGTACGGGCACGGGCGCGTCGGCGTCCCCTGCCGGGAAGGCGTCGCTCCGGATGGTCGAGCAGTCGGGGGTCACGTCACCAGCGCCGCGCCCTCGTCCTGGAGCACGTCGCACACGGCGGCCGACAGCCGGACCAGGGCCACCCCGGCCGCGATCGCACCGGCCAGGACCGGCAGCGCAGCGCAGCGCAGTGATGGTCCGTGCGACGGTCGTGGGAGCGCACCTCGGGCGACCGTCGGTGTGGTCACCGTCACGGGCTCGCCGGTCGGGCCAGCGGCGACGGGGATCATCCGGACATGATGCCGGACGGGTACCCGGGTGAGCGAATCCGCAGGGTACCGCGTGTCGGCGGGACTCAGGACCACAGAGCGGTCGTCCGCCGCTGCGTGTTGCCGTCTCCGGTGCCCGGCCGGGAGGCCGTGGCCGGCCCCGTCCCGGAGGTCGCGTCCGTCGGCTCGGCGTCCTCGACGGTCCGGGAGCGGCCGTGGACCCCGTGCCCGTCCGCGTCCCCCTGGACGTCAGGTCCGTCGAGCGTGGTGCGTGCCTCCGGCGACCGGAGTGCCGCGAGCGTCACGGCCACGGCCACGGCCAGCAGGAAGAGTGCGACCACCGCGACCAGCCCGAACCCGACGGGGCCGAGCGGGGTCTGGCCGGCCAACAGCCGGAGCCCGAGCGTCGTCACCTTGAGGTGGAAGCCCTCGTAGTAGCCACGGTAGGCGACGGACCAGCCGTAGACCGTCATGAGCGCCGCCACCACGACGACGGTCCGACCGAGTCGGCGGCGGTCGTCCTCGTCCCGGACGAAACGGCGCCAGGCGATCGCGCTGAGCACCGTGAGGACGCCGACGAGGACGAAGTAGTAACGGCCCTGGATGCCGCCGATCGTCGTCGTCCGGAGGTAGGTCGACCAGTTGTTCTGCAGCCCGGCGGCGAGCGTGAAGAGGGGCAGGAGGGCGAGCAGCCAGGCCGTCCGGCGAGCGCCGCTCCGGAAGCCCCAGACCAGCACGACCCCGATGGCGACGACGCTGAGGGCGGCGATGACGATCGGGCTGGAGGGGTACTGCAACAGGCCGTACTGCCCCCAGAACGAGTTCGTCACCCGGTTCCACTCGGTGTTCACGAAACCACCGACGTCGGGGCCCTCCCCCGGAGCGAACTGCTCGGTGCGGATGGACTGCGGCAGGCCGGCGGGCTGCAGGGTGTGGAAGACCAACACGTTGCGCACCCACCACCACGAGGTGGCCAGCACCGGCACGACGAGCACGACGGCTCCGCGGAGCCACCGGCTGCGCCCCTGCCCGGCGATCACGACCGCCACCACGGCGAACGGCACGAGGGGCAGCGCCGTCGCCTTGAACGACACGGCTGCGGAGGCCGCGACCGCGAGCGCCACGAGGGTGACCCAGCCGCGGTCCCCCGTCACGATCCGGCAGACCAACCAGACGACCACCGCGCCGAGGATGATCACCGGGGTGTCGTTCGTGGCTGACGTCCCGATGAACCCGACCTGCGGGATGAGGAACAGCGACGCCGCGGCGACGAGTGCCGTGCGGGGCGAGCGGGTCACGCGCCGGACGGCGGCCCAGACGACCAGCGGCAGGGTGCCGAGGACGGCGACGTTCATGAGCCGCATCGCGTAGAGGTCGAGGTCCCAGCGGAGGTGCATGTACCCGATGAGGTGCAGCACACCGGCGGCCATGGCGTACCAGGTCGGCGGGTGCTGGGTCATCTGGTTCGTCGCGCCGTTGCCCGGCGCCGAGGCCAGGAGCGCCTCGAGCGTCGGCCGGTCGACCTGCAGGAAGCCGAGCCCCTCGGCCTGGCCGGCGCGGGTGGCGGAGAGCAGCTTCAGGTGCGTCGGGTCGGGCCACCCCTGACCCATCGCGAGCTGCACGGCGGCGTCCCAGTGCGCGATCTCGTCCGGCGACCCGAACAGCGGCTGGAGGGACGCCCAGAGCACCAGGACCGCGACGAACGCCAGGACGATCGCGGTGATGGACAGTCGTTCACGTCGGGACGACCGCACAGCGGTCCCAGGTTCGGTAGGCATCCCCGCCACTGTAGGAGATCCGCAGCTACTGCACCGTCACCGACTTGCACCCGAGTGCCGTGTCGGACGCACCGCCGGGGTCGACCGCGGTGACGCAGACCTGTGAGACGCCCGTCGGCGCTGCGACCTTCGCGACGTACCCCGCCTTCGCACCGGCTGCCGGGTACACCTTCTGGACGTCAGGACGCGCGGCGCCCGTCTTCGCAGCGGTGGTGGCCTTGCCGACGGTGACCCGGAGCGCGATCGGAGCGGCACCGGTGTCGGGGTCGTACGCCCAGCCGTTCACCGTCACGGCGCCCGCGCCGGGGGTGACGGAGTCGAGACGCCCGACCGGCGGGCTGGCGACCTGCACGGTCCGGCAGCCGAGCGTCGTGTTGGCGGAGCCGGCTCCGGTGTTGATCGCGTAGACGCAGACCTGGTGCGGTCCCGGCTTCGCCGCCACGGTCGCCTGGTAGCCGTGGGCTGCGCCGAACGCCGGGTAGGCCGCGCCGATGTCCGAGCGCGCGACGTCCGCGGGGAAGCGCTTGCCGACGCCGTCGACGTACACGTCGACGTTGATCGGCTTCGCGGTGTCGCCGTCGATCGCCCATCCTCGGACCGAGACGCCTCCGGACACGGGGGCGACCTGGTCCACACGGCCGTCCGGCGCCGAGGCGACGGCCCGGACCGTGGTGCAGGTGCCGAGCTGGGCGTCGTGCCCGGCGCCGACGTTCACCGCGGTGACGCAGACCTTCGCGTTGCCGCTGACGGCGGGGACCGTCGCCTCGTACCCGTGCACCGATCCGGCCGCCGGGTAGGCCTTGCCGACGTCGGCACGCGTGCGGTTCGCCGGGATCGTCGTCACCTTGCCGCCGACCGAGACCTTGACGGTGAGCGCGGTCTTCGGCTGGTTCGGGTCGTAGGTCCACCCGCGGACCGCGACGCCGCCGACGACGGTCGTGACGGAGTCGACCCGACCGTCCGGCGAGGCCTTGGTCACGGTGACCGACTTGCAGCCGAGGCTCTGGTTCTTCGTCCCGTCGACGCTGATCGCGGAGGCGCAGACCTGATGCTTGCCCGGGGTGGCCGCGATCGTCAGGTCGTACCCGTGGGAGTTGCCGGACCCCGGGTAGGCCTTGCCCACGTCGGGTCGGCTGGCGTTGGCGGTGTAGCCCGCTCCGGAGGAGTCGACGAAGACGTGCACGCGGGTGGCGGCGGTCGTCGTCGGGTCGATGGCCCAGCCGCGCACGGCGACGGCGTCACCGGCGTCCTGGACCGAGTCGAGTCGGCCGATCGGCTTCGCGGACGCGGTCGGGGAACCGAACCAGTCCGTGTACATCCGCCAGAAGTTGCGGTTGCCGTAGGCCGAGCACGAGTCACCGGTGCCGTAGAGGTTGTTCAGTGCCGCCGTGTTCGGCGTGTACGGCGTGTAGTAGTACAGCGCGGCGGTCGCCTTGTTCTGGACTGAGACCGACTTGGTGCCGCAGGAGGTCGGGACGTTGTACTGGATCTGCCGCACGCCGCCCGGGTTGAACCAGGTGAAGTAGTTGCTCGTGCCCGCGGGGTTGCCGTAGCGCTTCCACTGCCAGGCGGACCAGTAGACCTGGTTGCCGACGCCGGCGTACGCGGGATCGCAGTGGCCACCGACGTTGTCGGGGCAGGCGTAGCCCATGGCGCGTTCGAGCCGAGCGGCGGAGGGGTTCCGCGCGGTGGCGCCGCTGACCAGCGTCTGCTCCTTCTGGAGCGTCACGAGGATGACCTTCGGGCTGATGGAGCAGGCCGCCGCCACGCGGGAGATCATCACCGCGGCCGTCAGGTTCGACCCACCGGTCACGGCGCGGCACATCGGGTCGCTGCCGCGGGAGTTCATGCTGAACTTGCCCACGTTGAGGCACGAACTCGACGCGCAGGTGCCGACCTGCGTGTTGAGGAACGACTGGATCTGCGCGGCGGTCATCGCTCCGCCGTCGTAGAAGTTGGCGTCCGAGATGATGTTGCCCGCCGAGAACGACGAGCCCGTCACCGCGGACGCGGGCTCCTGCGAGGCGTTGGGACCGGACAGCTGGAAACCGACCAGCACACTCGCGACCGCGAGCACACTCGCGATGATGGCGACGACCTTCTTCACGTCGTTGGGCCTTCCGTTGGCGTCGACGGGGTTCTGTGGCGTGCGCGATGCGCTCTGCGCAATCGGTCGACCCCTGACGAACGACCGGTGCACACGGGTCACATCAGGCTACCTGGATCACAGTGATCACACAGCCCCCAGTCCGTCCCCCGGAAGTTGATGACGACGACGGACACGCGGGGCGCGGAGGTGGACACGGAACGACTCCATACGTCGG